>JAITNM010000034.1 GCA_031290475.1 Treponema sp.
GGGTCGCTGACCCTCCACGCCTGGTGTCTGACCCTCCACGCCTGGTGTCTGACCCTCCAAGCCTGGTGTCTGACCCTCCAAGCCCGGTGTCTGACCCTCCAAGCCCGGTGTCTGACCCTCCAAGCCTGGTGTCTGACCCTCCAAGCCCGGTGTCTGACCCTCGCGAATTATGGGTCAAGTTTAGTGCTCTGCGGCGAGGTATGGTTGATTTTTCAAATTTTGCCTCCTACCTATATGTGGGTCGGAGGCGGCGTTTTGCTTCAATCGCCGGGGGAAAACCACGGAGCACCTTGGGTCCGAGACCACACGGATAAAAGAGAAGTTTTCAAACGAAAGGTCTGTGAGGTTCGTGTGGTCAGTGGTTAAATTCTCGTATGGTCAGAAATTCAGAGCGATTTTTCGTCTGTATACGGAGCCGCGCAAGGGATTGAAGCGGTATCCTTTTGACGCGGAGCGGCAAAAGATACAAGCGGAAAGCCCGGTTTTTTGGCGCTTTAGCGCAAAAAAATGCGCCCAAAATCTTCTGAATTTGGAATTTCTGTGGGGCTATATCAGGCGGTGGAGTTTGGCGGCCTGGTCCAGGGCGTTATTCCAGTAGTTCAGGGAGAGGTAGGCGCGCTTGGTTTCGATGTCGTCAATGTGGCTGGCGCGGCTTTGGAGGCGTTTGAAGGCTATGCTTACTGCGGTGTCCATATCAACCTCTACGGCGCCGGTTTCCTGGAGTACGCAATAATGGGAATAATAGTAAAAGGTGTCGTTCGGGTCCGTTTGAGGGAGGCCCTCTTCCCGGATTACCCGGCGCATGCTGTCCAGGGCCCTTGCACCGGATGCGGGGGTCTTGAGTTTGCTTAGGGACAGAGCTCGATAGGTGGAAAGCAGGCGGGCAAAAAAGTCATGGGACGGGAAGAGGAGCAGTTCGCATTGGGCAAAACCGCTGCGCCAGTCCGGTTGTTCAATATAGACGAACCGGTTTTTGGGCAGGGCGGTATAAAAGTTATCGGCCAATTTAACGGTATGTTCGTATTCGCCGGCGAGATAGGCGGCTTCAATTTCAAAAAGCCGCGCGTCCGGGCTGGACAGGCCGGATAGTCTGCCCGGCGGCTGCTGCAAAAAAACGCGGGAACGGTAAATCCAGGCTTGCAGTACGAGTTCGCGGTTCACCGGCGCGCCGGGAATGTTCTGACTGAGGAGCACGGTGAAAATGTCGCGGGCTTCTTTATAGCGGCCGGTTTCGAAAAAGAGGCGGCCCAAAAGGAAACGGGAGCGGTCGGCCCACTCAACGCGGCTGGTAATTGAGGCGGCCTCATCGGCCTGCCGGACCAGGCGTTCGGCCTTGGAAAGGTTGCCGAAAAGCAGGTGAATCACGGCGGCGTAATACGCGGCGATGGCAAGTTCTTCCGAATAACTTGAGCGCTCGGCATTTTCGATGGCAAAACCCGAATAGTCGATGGCCTCCCCTATCTTCTGTTTGGAAAAATTAACCAGGGAGAAGAGCCGGTAGGCCTGGGCAAGCCCCTTTCCCTCATGCAAACTCTGGCTCAGGATCATCGATTCCTTAACCGCGTCCTGGGCCGCGGCTATATTCTGAATCCCCAGATGAAAAGACGCCAAATTGGCAAGGATGCGGGCTTTATAAGCCGGAATAAGGTCCGAATCGGGGGAGGGCTTGAGGAAGGCCCGGCGTATCTCTTCCTCATCCCGGTGGATCAGGGCGCGCAGTGTGGTAAAGATATAAAGCAGCGGGGCAAAGCGTTTTGCGCCGACCACCAGTTTAAAACGGTTCTTGCGGATGGCCTCTTCGATCCCCCCGTAGGTGTTGTTCATGAGATCGCCGGCAAGGGAATCCAGGATGAGGAAATCCGGGCCTTTTGCGCCGAGGCCGGAAAGGGCTTCCAGCAGATTGTAGCAGGGCCGGAACCTGCCTTCGGTTACCCAGGCAAGGATGCGGAGCGAAACCATGTTCTGCACCAGGGACTTCCGCTCGCCCAGCGCCTGGTCCACCCGCTCGTCAAAATCCTTAATCCGCGGCTGGGGGTCCTCCCTAAAGTCGATGATCCCCTGGGTTACAAAAATGTCCAGGGCACGGGAAACCATAAGGGGATTCACGCCGGCCTCTTTAAAGAGGGAAAGGAACATGCCGCAGGGAAAGTAACGGCGAAACAGCGAGAGGGCGTAGGCTATTTCCCAGAGATCGCCTGTCATGTCGGGTGGCTGGGGGGGAGAAAAGTCCTCAAGCGATACCTGGATCACGCGGGTAAACATTTTTCCCCAGGCGTCAAGATTCGGCTGATCTTTGATCCGGTCCGTATTGGCGGCGGAAGTATTTTCCGAATAGGTGCCGTATACGAGGCAGCCGGTCCGCGGCCTGTTCTGAAAGAGGCCGGTAAAGAGTTCGATGGAAGGGGAATCGGCAAAATTGATGTTTTCCAGAATGACCAGGGGTTTTACCTGCCTCGCGAGCGCGGCCTTTTCGTAGAGTTCAAGGAGCGTCTCCATAAAACGCCGGGTCCTCTGGACAAGGTAGGGAGAATACTGCCTGCGAAACCGTTCCTGGAAAATTATCTCGCCCTGGTTATCCAGTTCCTCCATATCGCCGCGCTGGGCCAGGGGAGCAATCAAAGCGCGAATTTTACCGGTAAGTGCGTCGGTGAAGCAGCCCATGCCGTTTCCCCCGGCGCCGAACACGATCTGCAGCGGGGGAAAGCCCTTCAGTAAATTGCCGCAATAAAGCCTGAGCCCGTCCCGCTTGCCGATAAAACGGGGGCCTGCCAAAACCGCGTTCCGGGGCACGCCATGACTCAGAATCTTGCATATCTTCTCCCGGTAGGGGAAGATCTTTCCCCCTTCCCGGCCGGCAAAAATCTTAAAACTCCTGATCCGGTTGTACCCGTCGCCTAAGTGGATACCTTTGATTTCCTCGTAACTGTTTTCGAATATTGCGTAGGGGGACAGAGCTCGTTGGGCGGAATAGTCGCACCAAATGCCTGAGCCGCCGGAAGGGAGTGAATGTATCAGATGGAAGTCCTGCTCGTCCAAATCCTGACCGATAAGGCAAATATAGCCGTACAATTCCGCCGAAGCTTCGCCCAGGATCTTCTTTATACTTTCCAGAGAGGTGAGCATATTAAGCCAGAAACCGAGGGCTTTATCGTCGAAAGAAACGGCAATGCACCGCCGCTCCATCCCGCCTATGCCGCCCGATGCGCCGATGGTTTTGAGGATAGAATCTTCCAAAAATGAATAAAGCTCCGCCCTTGTACGCCGGATTTGAGTCTGATAGCGCAGTGAAAATAATAGGCGTATCAAATTACCCCTTCCCGCCCGCGAAAAGGTGACAATCACCTTTTTTGCCACCTTTTTTGTCGTACCTTTTTTGTCGGATAAAAGGGCGCCGGGCACCTTTTCGGCTGAAACGATATATACTATAATCGGTATATTGTTATGGGGGATTTATGGTTTTAGAGATTTTAAAGGGACGATCGCTTTTGACTCTGCTTGATTATTCAAAGGCTGAGATCAGGTTTCTGCTGGATTTGGCAAAACAGGTAAAGGCTGAGGCAAAAAGGGGGGAATCACATCAGCGCTTTCTGGGAAAGACCCTCGCGCTGCTCTTTGAAAAGCGCTCCACCCGGACCAGATGCGCCTTTGAAACCGCTTTTGGGGAAGAGGGAGGCCACCCGGTGTTTCTTTCCACCGCAGATATTCAGCTTGGAGCAAAGGAATCTATTGAGGACACGGCCCGCGTCCTGGGCCGCATGTTCAGCGCCATCCAGTTCCGGGGTTTTAAGCAGTCAACCGTGGAAATCCTGGCTAAATATTCGCTTGTGCCGGTCTACAACGGCCTCACCGACAGCTTCCACCCCACCCAGGCCCTGGCGGACATCATGACCCTGGAAGAGAGTTT
>JAITNM010000134.1 GCA_031290475.1 Treponema sp.
CTTGGCTGTATGCCGTTGATCCGGGAGGACCAGAGCAGCGCCGAGACCGCCACGGTGAAGCCCGTGATGCAGTACGGGATGAGCTTGATAAACTGCACGTTGATCGCCGAGTAACGGGCGACCTGTTCATTGGCGCCCACCGCGCAGACGTAACGGCCGAAACGGGTATTGTTAAGAAGCAGATGGAACACTATCGCAAGAATCAAAAAGATCCAGATAGGAATATATATAGGTTGAAAGGCGACATGAACGCCGTTGGTAAAGGACAGGTAGGGAAAGGCAAGGAAGGAGCCGGGGCCGAAATTCTGATAATAGGGATTCGCGCTCTCAATGTTTGCCGCCTTTGAAAAATGCAGAATCAGGGAGCGGAAAATCGCCATGGTGCCTAATGTCGCTATAAACGGCGCAATCCGCCCCTTGGTAATGAGGAAGCCGTTCACAAACCCGCAGAAAGCCCCGAAGATGACGCAGAAGAGGATCGCCAGAACAAGGGCGCCCATGGATTTCCCCAGCACATTGTTTAGTAAAAATATGCTGATCCCCCCCACAAAGGCCATCATGGAACCAACCGAAAGATCGATGCCCCCGGAAATGATGACAAAGGTCAGGCCCAGGGCGATGATCCCCGTATAGGACTGCATACGGATAATGTTCATGATATTAGTCGGGGGATAAATAAACCTTGGCCAGCCTACAACGGTGGCAAGAAGGAACAGCAGAATGAAACCGATTCCGGTGGAATGTTCGTTCCACTTAAAGGTTTTAAAAAAATTCCCGACGCCCGTCGCGGCGCCTGTTGACGTATCACTCATCAGCTTTGACTCCCCTTAATTCCTGTCGCGTGGAACATTATTTCTTCTTCGTTGATGTGGCTCCCCTCAAGGCAGCCCGCCACAGCCCCTTCCTTCATCACATAGACCCTGCTGCAAAGCCCGATGATCTCCTCAAGCTCGGATGAAATGACCCAGCAGGATATGCCCTGTTCCGCAAGCTGGTGAATAAATTCGTAGATCTCATGCTTGGCATTTACGTCTATGCCCCGAGTCGGCTCATCCAGAATGAGTACCCGGGGCCTGGTATCCATCCAGCGGGAAAGGTAGACCTTCTGCTGGTTGCCGCCGCTTAAAAAGCGCAGGGCCATTTTCTGGGATGCCGCCGCAATCCTAAAGGCTCTTACATATTCAGCGGTTTTGACCATTTCGGTTTGCTTATTGATGAAAGGCCCCTGCAAATATTCCTTGAGCGAGATCAGGGTGATGTTCTGGGGCAGGTTGAAGCCCTGCACTATGCCCTTCCCCTGCCGGTCCTCGCTCATATACCCCAGCCCGTGGCGTACCGCGTCCGCCGCCGTCCGTATGGGGACGTTTTTCCCCCCAACCTTGAGGGCGCCTCCGTCTATGGCCCGCAGTCCCATGATAGATTCCGCAAGCTCCGTGCGGCCCGCCCCTACAAGGCCGGCAAACCCCAGGATCTCCCCTTTTCTAAGGGAGAAAGAAACGTCCTTCAAAAGCCCTTTAATGACGATATGTTCCGCTTCCAGGATCACATCTTCTGAGGCGCGGGGCTTCTTGGCCGGAAAAACCTGATGGAAATCCCGGCCTATCATCTTACGGGCGATGTCTTCTTCATCCACATCACTGATATTATCCACCCCGATAAGATTACCGTCCCGCAGAACAGTAACTCTGTCACAGATAGTTTTTATCTCGTGGAGCTTATGGGACACAAAGAGCATGGTAACTCCCTGAACTTTAAGGTCTTGCATCAGGGCAAAGAGGGTTTCCACTTCATGTCCGGTTAAGGTGGTGGTAGGCTCATCCAGGATGAGGATGCCCGCGTGGAGCATCAGCGCCTTGGAGATCTCCACCATCTGCTTTTCCGCCACACTCAAACTGCTGATAAACTGGTTCACTTCCAGGGGCATCTTGAGCTGGGCAAGCTGCGCCGAGGCAAGCTCCCTCATTTGCGCTTTGTCCAGAAAGCCGGATTTAAACGGACCCGTGGTCCGGCGCATCTCGTTTCCCAGGAAAATATTTTCGTATACCTTCAGGGTATTGATAAGGTTAAATTCCTGGGGGACCATAGCGATACCCAGGGACTTGGCGGTGATATAATCGGGAATCACCACGTTCTTCCCTTTAATACGTATTTCCCCCAAGGTGGGCTGGTGGACCCCGCAGATAATTTTTATCAGCGTGGACTTCCCGGCGCCGTTCTCCCCGATGAGGCCCATGATCTCCCCTTTGCCTACGCTGACGGAGACATCATTCAGGACCCGCACCCCGGAGAACTCTTTGGTGATTTTATCAATACCCAGTATTTCTTCCATTACTACTCTTGCTACTCTTGCTGTTATGAAGATTTCAGCGCGTCGTCAAAGGCTACGTTGGAGGGCGCAAAATCCACCTTCCGCACAAACTCGCAGGCTTCCTTCGCGCCGTATTCCCGCTCCATCCCCGAATCTTCCCATTCTACCGAAAGGGGGCCCTTGTAGTTCATGGCGTTGAGCTCCCGGATGATATTCTCAAAATCCACATCCCCGTGCCCCAGGGAACGGAAGTTCCAGCCCCGCCGGGTGTCCCCGAAGCTAATGTGGGAGCCGATGATGCCCGCCTTGCCGTCCAGGGTAACCGCCGCGTCCTTCATGTGCACATGGTAGATCTTGGCGGCAAAGTCCCGGAGGAAAATGTGGGGGGTAACGCCCTGCCAGATCAGGTGGGAGGGATCGAAGTTGAAGCCCAGGGTCTTGCGGTTCTTGAATTCCTTGAGCAGCCGTTCCGCGGTGTAGTAATCGAAGGCGATTTCCGTGGGATGCACTTCCAGGGCAAACTTGATCCCGTTCTTGTCAAATTCATCAAAGATAGGGGTCCAGAGTTTTACGATTTCCTTGAACCCGTCGTCGATCATCTGATCGGTCGTCTGGGGGAAGGAGTACCAGTACTTCCATATCGGGCTGCCCATGAAACCGGTTACTACCTTTACCCCCAGGTTCTTGGCGGCCCTGGCGGCGTACTTCATGTACTCAATACCCCAGGCGCGGATCTTATCCGGCTTTCCCGCGTATTCCGGCGGGGCAAAACCATCAAGCCGGGGGTCCCAAAGATCCCCCACGCACTGGCCCACCAGGTGGGTCCCGATTGCCCAAACTTTCAGACCGTTCTTTTTCAGAATAGCCTTGCGTCCTTCCGCGTACTGAGGATCCGTAGCCGCTTTTTTGAGATCCAGGTGATCCCCCCAGCACGCGATCTCGATCCCATCGTATCCAAAGGATTTGACCTTCTGACACAATACCTCAAAGGGCAGATCCGCCCATTGTCCTGAAAAAAGAGTAACCGGCCGTGACATAATAACCCCCGTATAATTTATATAGGATAAAGGAACAACCAAAACTGAAATCTTTTAGAGGCTCCTTTTATTAACCGTAACATTTGAATCCGGCCGTTTGGCTATTGCAAGCAGCCGGAGTATTTTTAATTAAAGTTCACCCAAAGCGCGCCCTTCTTGGAACTTTCCACACACTTTCCGATAAACTTAACGCCGTCAATTCCCATTTCCACGCCCGGGAAGTCCAAATCCGCTTCGGCAAGTTTTTTACCGGCCTTTTTCTTGGTCAGGGCGCCGATATAGGTTTTGTAGATATTCCCCAAAGCCTCAAAATACCCCTCAGGATGACCCGAAGGAATTCGCGAGTAGGATTGGGCGTGGGAAGCGAAGGGATCCTTTCCCCTTGAAAGAACCGCATTGGGTTTGCCCAACTTAAACACCTCAAGGTAATTCGGATTTTCCTGATCCCACTGAATCGTCCCCTTGGAACCGAAGATCCGGATCTTAAGGGCGTTATCATAACCTATGGCTATCTGGCTGGCCCAATACACTCCCTTCGCCCCGCCTTCGTATTCTACCAGCACGGTGGCGTTATCGTCCAGCACCCGGCCTTCCACAATTTTATCCAGCCGAGCGCAGAGTGATTTAATCCTGAGCCCGGTGATATATGAAACCAGGTTCTCCGCATGGGAACCAATATCCCCCGTACAGTTTACCTTGCCGGAAATTTTCGGATCCGTCCGCCACTTGGCCTGTTTGTTGTCCCCTTTTTCCGCAGGGGTGGCAAGCCATTCCTGGGCATATTCGGCATTTACATAACGGATCTCCCCGATTTCGCCTTTGCTTACCAGCTCATGGGCGTGTTTCACCGCCGGATACCCTGTGTAAGAGTAGGTAACCCCAAAGAGCAGATCCTTCTTTTTCGCCAGGGAGGCCAGCTCTTCCGCTTCCGCAACTTCAAAGGTAAGGGGCTTATCGCACACCACATTGATGCCATGGCTCAGGAAGGCCTTGGCTGCGGGATAGTGGGTTACATTGGGCGTAACAATAACTACAAAATCTATCTTGTCAGGACGCTTGGATTCCTGCTCGGCCATCTCATCATAGGTTTTGTATAAGCGATCGAGATCGAGCCCCAGAGCTTTACCCGTGGCCAGAGTATTTTCCGGTGAACGGGAGAAACAGCCTGCCGCTATGACAGCCAGGCCGTCCAGACCAATAGACTTCCGGTGCACATCACCGATAAAAGCTCCCTGCCCGCCGCCGACCATTCCATAGGTAAGTTTCTTCTGTTTTTTTGTACCAGCGCTTCCCTTTATCATTGAGAACCCCCATTTATAATGAAAATAACTTTATAAATTATATCATGAGAGTTTTTGGAAGACAATATTTTTTTTGCTTTTTTCATGATTTATCCCACAGTCCCCGCGGCATTGATCCTCCTCACCGCGCTTTCGTATTCAAAGAGCAGGATGTCCTGCTCAATTCTGCTGATCAGTTCACGGGTTGGCATGTCCAGCGGGAGGGACAGATATTCCGCGAATAGCCTGTTGATTTTTTCGGTATTCATTTCCAGGAGCGCTTCTTTTAGTTCCCCAAGCTGCGTCGCGGAGAGGGTCTCCTGGTGCTCCGCTTCCCGGGCGGCGTAAGCGCCCAACGCCTCGGAAATATCCCCGGTAAGGGTTTTTAAGGCGCCCAGGAATTCTCCGGTTTTTTCCGTTATCCCAGACGTATCCCGGGCCCTTCCGGCTTCTTCCAGGGCGGCGGCCATATCGCCAAGGGCCTCGGCGCCGATGTTGCGGGAAATGCCTTTAAGGGCGTGGACCATGGTAGTATAGGTGGCGAAGTCCCCGGTTTCCATTGCCGTCCGGATCTGGGGCGCCCGTTCCAACGCGTCGCCGATATATATTGAAAGCAACTGCCGGTATGCCGGGGGAGAATTGCCGGTATTGGCCAAGCCCATTTCGGCGTTTATCCCCTCGATCTCCGGCATCTCTTCTTGTAGAGGCGCGGTTTCCCCGCCCGGAAGTTCCATCTCCGCAGATATTCTGATTTGTTTTTTCCGGGGAATCCATTTTTCCAGCATCACGTCCAGTTTTTGAATATCAATAGGTTTGGAAAGAAAATCATTGATACCGTTTTCCAGGAAAATTTCCCGGTTGCCCGCTATGGCATTGGCGG
>JAITNM010000172.1 GCA_031290475.1 Treponema sp.
AGCACCGTCACCCTCTACTCCCTCCTGGAAGATCCCATGACAAGCTGCGGCTGTTTCGAGTGTATCTGCGGTATCCTGCCGGAAGCAAACGGCGTGGTAGTGGTAAACCGGGAGTACAAGGGCGCAACCCCCACGGGCATGACCTTTGGCGAACTGGCCTCCAACACCGGCGGCGGCGTACAGACGCCGGGATTCATGGGTCACGGACGGCACTTCATTGCCTCCAAGAAATTTGTCCATGCCGAGGGCGGCCTTTCCCGGATAGTGTGGATGCCCAAAGAACTTAAGGATGATGTATCGGTGAAGTTGAATAAAACTGCAAAAGAACTCTATAATATAGACAACTTCGCGGATATGATCTGTGATGAGACCATCGCCACCGAGCCGGAAACCGTAGTGGCCTTCCTCACAGAGAAAAAGCATCCCGCCTTTGCTATGGAAGCTTTGGTATAGGAGCCTGTTAGGCTCCTGGGGAATTTATACGCCGCCATTTGGCGTCTACCGAATGGCGGCGTGGTTATCCGTTAAGGTTTTCTCATTGAAACAGCAATTCATGGTTTTTACCGTGGCAAGGGACGCCTGAAAAATTTTTCAGCAAGGGCCACAGGGAGGTTCTCCTGCAAGCCCGATCACGGTGCGCCCTGCGCTGAGTGCTTTCGGGCGGCGGGAGGTTCTCCCTGTGGCCCCTCCGGTAATTCCTTGAGGCGTCCATTTGTGTGTAAACTGTGAATTACTGGGAATAACCTATGGCTGGTAAAACATTTAAAGTAATTTTTAAAGTAGAAGGCGGTAAGGAAATTACCGCCTATACTTTTTCCGGAGAACCATTGCTGGACGCCGCACGGCGGGTGAATGTTGCCATCGACGCGCCCTGCGGCGGCAACGGCACCTGCGGCAAGTGCCGGATGAAGCTGCTTTCCGGCCGGACCGGCGCCGCGGAAGACGACCGGGGTTATATTGGGGGCGGACCCAGCCGGTACATTACCGAAGAAGAATACGCCGAGGGGTACCGTATGGCCTGCGCCGAACGGGCCCTCTCGGATGTGACCATCTTCATTTCCAGCGGCGCCCTGGCCTATCAGCACCGTATAAAAGTTTCCGGCATGGAGACCCCCCGGGAACGCCGGATCTTCACCAACCTGCGCAAAGACATGGCCGCTTTGGGCCTGGATAACGATCTGGGGATCGAAGTAGTCAAGGTAAACCTCCCCCCCCCCGGAAACGGGAGACGCCACTGCGGACCGGGAACGGCTTTTCCGCGCCCTGTCAACGGCGCTGGATGTTCCGGAGATGGAATTCACCATTTCCCTTTACGCGTTGCGTAAACTCCCCCAGGATCTGCGGGGGGCTAATTTCAAGGTAGAATGCGTAATCCGCAAAGAAACGGACGGTAAAAGATGTATTCTCAACCTTTACCCCGCCTCTTTCCTGGGCGATCCCGCCTCGGCGGATAACGGAACCCAGCCGTCTGTTTACGAAAAAGCGCCGCGGCTTACCGGGCTTGCCATTGACATCGGCACCACTACGGTGTCCATGCTTCTCATCGACCTGGAAACAGGAAACATGATCTCCTCCGGTTCGGCCGGCAACGGGCAGATCCGCTACGGCGCGGACGTGATTACCCGTATTATTGAAAGCGTCCGGCCCGGCGGGGTGGAACGGCTCTGCAACGCGGTTACCGAAGAATGTACCGAGCCCCTCATTCACCGGCTCTGTGACGCGGCGGGAATCACCCCGAACCGGATTTACCGGGTAGCGGTGGCGGCCAACACCACTATGATCCACCTCTTTTTGGGAGTATCCGCGGAACACCTCAGGCTGGAACCCTATGTACCCGCTTTTTTTGAAAGCAAGATCATACGGGGAAAGGACCTGGGAATGAGCGTAAATCCGGAAGCGGAGGTGCTCATCGCCCCCAGTATTGGAAGTTATGTGGGGGGCGATATTACCGCCGGGGTTTTCTCTTCCATGATTTTCAGAAAAGAGACGCCGTCGTTGTTTATTGATCTGGGTACCAACGGGGAACTCGTCTTCGGAAGCACGGAATTTCTGTTCGGCTGCGCCTGTTCCGCCGGGCCTGCCTTTGAGGGGGGGGACATTTCCTGCGGTATGCGGGCCACCGACGGGGCCGTTGAAGCCTGCCAAATAAACCCGGACACTATGGAGCCGGCAATGACGGTGGTCGGGGCCATAAGCGGCCAGAAACCGGCGGGGATCTGCGGTTCGGGCCTTATCGACATGATCGGGGAACTCTTCCGCGGCAAGATCATCAATGCCAAGGGCAAATTCATCAAAGAAGGCCGGAGGATCAAGCGGGATGAGTACGGCGTAGGCCGTTACGTGGCGGCCTTTGCGGAGGACACCGAAAGCGGCAGGGAGGTCGCCCTGACCGAAACGGATATCGACAACTTTATCCGGGCCAAGGGCGCGATTTTCAGCGCCATCAAGACCATGCTGTCTCTGGTAGACTACCCGGTGGAGGCCATTGAAGACGTCTATGTAGCGGGAGGTATAGGAAGCGGAATCAACATGGGCCAGGCTATCAGAATCGGCATGTTTCCCAACCTGCCCCTCAAAAAATTCCACTACATCGGAAACAGTTCCATGCTGGGCGCCTACGCCATGACAAGTTCCCGGAAGGCGGCGGACATGGTCACCCAGATCAGCCGGGGCATCACCTACCTGGAACTCTCCTCCCACCCTGGTTACATGGACGAATTTGTGGCCGCCTGTTTTCTCCCCCACACCGATGCCGGCCTGTTCCAGTATCATGAGGAATAGGCTTTAATGGAAAGCCCTCGTTTCAATCAAAAGGAAGAAGTCCCCTTTGCCCACTACCGGGAAATCTACCGGGGATTGGACCCCCGGAGCATTAGCGGGCGCTGCGCCCTCCCCTTCGACGGGGAAGCCTTCTCCCTCACCCTCATGGGAACTGACTACCGAATCCCCCATCCTGATTTCAGCCTGACCCAAAATTTAATGGAAAACATCCTCGTCCTCCGCTACCTCTGTGAAGGCAAGTATTTTCCCGATAACGGAAAACGGCTCTCCTACAACGAGATCCCCTGGGGGCCGGTGTACTACCGGAATTTCGAGGGCCGCTGCCTCAAGCGGCTGGCCTATAACTTCGGGAAGGACATCAAGGGCTTCAAGGCGCTTATCGAAGGAGAGCCGGGCCTCAAGGCGGAAAGCCTGAGCCAGGGGGACGCGGGCTACCGCATCGAATTCCTTAACGGCCTTTGGCTCAGCCTCATCCTCTACGGGGCGGACGACGAATTCCCCCCATCATCTCAAATACTCTTCGATGACAACTTTGTCTTCGCCTTTACTGCCGAAGACCTCGCCGTAGCCGGAGAAGTGGTAATAGACCGCCTCAAGGGGATTAAGGCGTTTATATCACCATAACCAGAGAAGAGTAGTCCGTTATAGTAAGGGATAAAACATAAATTTCAAAAAAAAATCTATATTTCGATGAAATTATATTGATAAAAAATGTACTTTTACGTTATAAAGATAAGGATAAAAAGAGCTTTGCTTTAAGCGCTTTGTGTTGAGAGTTCGATATACCGGTGCGGCAAAATACCGCACGAAATAAGAAGGTTAAAAAAAATTGAAAACGCTTGAACAACTTACAACAATCGAGCAAATGGAGGCGGACACCGCGAAACTCCGGGAACAGGCCTGCTCGGTTTGCGCGGAAACCTGGGAAGACCGGGTTAAGGTACAGACTCCCCACTGTAAATTCGGGGAAGACGGAATCTGCTGCAAGAACTGTTCCATGGGCCCCTGCCGGATCACCCCCAAGGCCCAGCGAGGCATCTGCGGCGCCGACGCCCACGCCATTGCCGGCCGGAACTACCTGCGTACCATCGCCGCCGGGACCAGCGCCCACTCGGACCACGCCCGGGAGATCCTCCACGTGCTCCACCGTTCCAGCGCGGACGGAAACTACCGGATCCGGGACGAGGCGAAACTCATCGCCCTGGCGAAAGAGTATGGGGTTACCACGGAAGGCCGGGATATTTACGACATTGCCCACGAAGTCGCCGAGGTGGGGCTCCAGGAATTCGGGAAGAGTTTCGGCACCCAGAATTTTATCAAGCGGGCCACGCCGGAACGCCAGAAGGTCTGGCACGATCAGGACATTGAGCCCCGGGCCATTGACCGGGAAATCGCCACGGCCCTGCACATGACCCACATGGGGAACACCGCCGACGCGGAGGTCCTGATCCGCCAGGGCCTGCGCACAAGTATCGCCAACGGCTGGGGCGGCTCCATGCTGGGCACCGAAGTTACGGACATACTCTTCGGCACGCCCACGGTGAGAAACACCGAGGGCAATCTGGGGGTTCTGGAAAAGGACATGGTGAACGTTGTGGTTCACGGCCACGATCCGGCGTTCTCCGAAATGGTGGTAACCGCCGCGGAGGTGAAGGAACTGGTGGACTACGCCAAGAGCAAGGGCGCCAAGGGTATTAACCTGGTGGGCCTCTGCTGCACCGCCAACGAAATCGCCATGAGGCACGGCGTCCGTATGGCGGGCAACTTCCTCCAGCAGGAAAACGTGATCCTCACCGGGGCGGTGGAAATGATGTGCGTGGACGTGCAGTGTATCTTCCCCGCCCTCTCGGCCTTGAGCGAGTGCTTCCACACCAAATTTGTAACCAGTTCCCCCATCGCCCGGATCCCCGGTTCCCTATACATTGAATTCAAACCTGAAACGGCCTTTGATCAGGCAAAAGATCTGATCAAAATGGCTATTGATAACTTCCAAAACCGGGACCCAAACAAGGTCTTCATCCCCGCAACCAAGCAGACCGCCACGGTGGGTTACCCCTGCGAGCAGATCATCAAACACCTGGACGGGGTGACCAACAGCCATGTGGACGAGCTCGGCTCCTACCGGCCGGCCATCGATGCCATAAAGGCCGGGGTGCTTCGGGGCGCGGTGGCCATTGTCGGCTGCAACAATCCCCGGGTCCGGCCGGACTACTCCCACTTTGAAATCATGAAGGAGCTGCTCCAAAACGATGTTCTCATCGTCGCCACCGGCTGCGCGGCCCAGGTCGCCACAAAAGCCGGCCTCCTTGACCGTGAAGCCAAGTACCTCTGCGGCGCGGGCCTCCGCCGGGTCTGCGAACTGGTGAACATACCGCCCATCCTCCACATGGGCGCCTGCGTTGATATCAGCCGCATGATGCTCCTCGCCACGGGCATCGCCAAGGACTGGGGGGTGGACACCACCCAGATCCCCGTCGTGGGCTGCGCCCCGGAATGGATGAGCGAGAAAGCCGTATCCATCGCCAACTACGTGGTTTCCACAGGCCTCGACGTTTACCTCGGCATAGAACCCCAGGTAAAGGGCAGTACCCAGATGATGGAGCTCATCACCCAGGGAACGCGGAAGATCACCGGCGCGGGCTACATCATCAACAAGGACCCCCACGAGCTGGTAAAAACCATCCTGGACGGCATCGAAGCCAAACGCGCCGCCTTGGGAATCTAGGATGATGAAGATGAAGAAATTTGTCCGCGAATTAACGCGGATTAACGCGGATAAGACGGGATTACAGAATGAGAATCCGCGAAAATCCGCGAAAATCCGCGGATCATCTTTTTATTTTTCTTTCCTATTCGCGTTAATTCGTGTCATTCGCGGATCCTCTTCCTCTTCTCTTTTGGGAACAGCGGTATGAAAATTGCCATTACCGGAAAGGGAGGGGCCGGCAAAACTACCCTGGCGGCGGTGCTGGCCCGGCTTTACGCGGCCGAGGGGAAAAAGGTCCTCGCGGTGGACGTGGACCCGGACGCCAACCTGGGGCTGGCCCTGGGCTTCTGTGAAGAGGAGCTTGCGGCCATCACCCCCATCTCGAAGATGAAGGACCTGATCGCCGAACGTACCGGCGCGGCCGCAGGCGGCCTGGGGAAGTTCTTCAAGATCAACCCCAAGGTGGACGACATTCCGGACCGCTTCGCCTCTGAAAAAAACGGGGTGAAGCTCCTGGTCATGGGGACCGTGGAGACCGGCGGCTCCGGCTGCGTGTGCCCGGAGCACGTCATGGTAAAGCGGGTCATCTCCCACCTGGTGATAGGCCGGGACGAGGCGGTGATCATGGACATGGAAGCCGGGCTGGAACACCTGGGCCGGGGAACCGCGGGCATGGTGGATGAGTTCATCGTGGTGATAGAGCCGGGGGCGCGAAGCATCCAGACCTACCACAGGGTAAAGGAACTTGCCGCGGACCTGGGGGTGAAGCAGGTAAACGTGGTGGCGAACAAGGTGCGGGGTTCTGAGGACGAAGCTTTTCTGCGGGAAAGAATCCCCCCGGAGGACTTTCTCGGCGCCGTACACTACAGCGATGATGTTGCCGGCGCGGACCGGCAGGGCCTTTCGCCCTACGACACAAGCCGTGAGGCAACAGAGGAAATCAGGAGAATCAAGGAA
>JAITNM010000195.1 GCA_031290475.1 Treponema sp.
GCGGGCCAGCTCAACGCCCAGGGGGCCATGGCCGCGCTCCTCAAAGACGCGCTCAAGCCAAACCTGGTCCAGACCCTGGAAGGCACGCCGTCTTTTATCCATGGCGGCCCCTTTGCCAACATCGCCCACGGCTGTAACTCGGTCATGGCTACCCGGCTGGCCCTCAAGCTCGGGGACTACACGGTCACCGAAGCGGGTTTCGGCGCGGACCTGGGCGCGGAAAAATTCCTCGACATCAAGTGCCGCATGGCGGGCCTCAAGCCCAGCGCGGTCGTCATTGTCGCCACCGTTCGCGCCCTCAAGCACCACGGCGGCGTTGCCAAGGCTGACCTTAACAAGGAAAACCTCGACGCCCTGACCAAGGGACTTCCCAATCTATTACAGCACATCGAAAACATCACTACGGTCTTCAAGCTGCCGGCGGTTGTCGCCATCAACGCCTTCCCCACGGACACCAAAGCCGAACTCGACCTGGTAGAAAAAATGGCGAAAGAAAAAGGCGCGAATGTCGTGCTTTCCGAAGTCTGGGCAAAGGGCGGCGAAGGCGGCAAAAAATTGGCCGAGGAAGTTGTGCGCCTCTGCGAACAGCCGAACCAGTTCAGTTTCAGCTACGACGAAAAGGCGTCGATCAAAGACAAGATCGATGCCATCGCCAAAAAGATCTACCACGCCGACGCGGTAAACATCCTGCCTGTCGCGCAGAAACAGATCGAGCAGCTTGAAAAACTCGGCATAGACAAGGTGCCGATCTGTATGGCAAAGACCCAATACAGCTTCTCCGACGATCAGGCCCTGCGCGGCGCGCCCAAGGGTTGGACGCTCACCGTGCGCAACATCAAGATTTCCGCGGGCGCGGGCTTCATCGTGGCCCTCACCGGCGAAATCATGACCATGCCCGGCCTCCCCCCGGTCCCGGCCGCCGAAAAGATCGACGTGGACAACACCGGAAAGATCAGCGGGCTGTTTTAATCGGGAGGAGAGAAAAGAAAATAAACCACGGACCACACAGACACCACAGACTTTTGTTCGAGATATCTCCTCTTCGTCCGTGTGGTTCGTGTGGTCTGTGGTTAAATTCTTGACTAGGCACTAGTTAATTTACTGTCTATGTCTATTTAAAAGGAAACGCCATGTCTATTGCAACAAAAACTATCCCTGATTTTATTTCGATACTGGCCTCAAAGGAGGCGGTTCCCGGTGGGGGCGGCGCGTCGGCTCTCGTGGGCGCGGTGGGTACGGCCCTGGGAAACATGGCCGGCAGTCTTACTGTTGGCAAGAAAAAGTACGCCGATGTGGAGGCGGAGATCATCGAACTGAAAAAGAAGTCCGATGTTTTGCAGGACGCCCTGCTTGCGCTTATCGACAAGGACGCCGAAGACTTCGGGCCCCTGGCCAAGGCGTATGGCCTGCCCAAGGACACGCTGGAACAGCAGGCGGAAAAAGACCGGGTTATGGAATGGGCCCTCCGGAACGCCACGGGGACGCCTTTCGAAATTATGAAAAAGTGCGCCGAGGCCATCGACGTAATCGAAAACTTCGCCGCGAAGGGCTCGAAGCTCGCCATAAGCGACGCCGGGGTAGGGGTCATCTTCTGCAAGGCGGCCTTAATCGGCGCCAGCCTCAACGTCTTCATCAACACAAAGGCGATGAAGGACCGCGCCTGGGCCGAAAAGATCAACAAAGAGGCCGATGAACTGCTCGCCAAATACGAAGCAAAAGCCGACGGCATTTTTGCCGGCGTGAAAAGCCAGTTGCGGTGACACGCGGCTCTGCCGTTACGGCGAAGTCACGGCGGCTTCACCGCTAAAAACAGAGGAGGCCGGAATGGCTCAGATACTAAAAGGAAAGGAAGTCGTTGACGCCCTGGTGGAAACCATGAAAAAAGACGTGGAAGCCCTCAAGGCCAGGGGCGTCGCCCCTACGCTGGGAATAGTTCGGGTTGGCGAACGGGACGACGATATATCCTACGAAAAGGGCGCGAAGAAACGCTGTGATTCTGTGGGCGTTGGGGTAAAACAGTACCTGCTCCCCGCGGACGCGCCCCAGCAACAGCTGCTGGACGTGATACACGAGGTGAATAACGACAAGGGCGTTCACGGGGCGCTCCTCTTCCGGCCGCTGCCCAAGCACATCGACGACAACGCTATCCGTGCGGCATTACTGCCGGAAAAGGACATAGACGGCATCACCGACGGGTCCCTGGCGGGGGTATTTGCCAACATCAAGCTGGGCTTCCCCCCCTGCACCGCCGAAGCCTGTATGGCCATATTAGCCCACTTCGGCATTGATCCGGCAGGCAAGCGGGTGACCGTGGTTGGCCGAAGCCTCGTGATCGGCCGGCCCATAGCGATGATGCTCATGCACAAAAACGGTACGGTTACTATTTGCCACACCAAGACAAAGGACCTGCCCTCGGTAGTACGGGAAGGGGAGATCGTCATCGTGGCGGCCGGGGCGCCGGAAAATGCCACTGCCGAATATTTCCGGGAAGGCCAAATCGTGATCGATGTGGGTATCCATGTAAAAGAAGACGGAAGCCTCTGCGGGGATGTCAAGTTCGCCGAAGCGGAGCCCATTGTCAAAGCCATTACCCCGGTGCCCGGTGGTGTGGGTACGGTTACTACCTGCGTGACCATTCAGCATGTGATCGAGGCGGCCAAAAAAACTGCCGGCTGAGAAGCCGGTTACTGTTAGGAGGAGGAAACCATGAATTTATTTACTATGCCGGAAGTCACCGCCAACTACGTTAAAGCGGGGGTGAATAAAACTAAATTGCCAATTTATAAGATGCTGCTCCTGGGTCTCCTCTCGGGGATTATCATCGCCATGTCCTCCACCGTGTCCAGTACCGCCGCCCATAGCATCGCCAGTGTGGGCGTGGCCCGGCTTGTGACCGGTATGGTTTTCGCCTTTGGACTCGGGATGGTAGTCTGTACCTCAGCGGAGCTTTTCACCGGCAACAGCCTCCTCCTCATCCCTGCCCTTGAGAAGGAAGCCAAATGGCCGGAGGTTTTCAAAAACTGGATCTTTGTATACATCGCGAATTTTGCGGGAGCGGTCGCGGTAGCCGCGGGGTGCGCCCTTTTCGGACAGTTAAACTATTCAAACGACGGTCTTGCGGTATATACCATACGGCTCGCGGCGGGAAAATGCTCCATCTCTTTCTGGAGCGCCATCGTGTTTGGCTTCTGGTGCAACTTCCTCGTGTGCCTCGGGGTCTTCCTGGCCAGTTCCGCCCATGATATTCCCGGCAGGGTAATAGGCGCCTACATGCCTGTGGCCTACTTCGTTACCAACGGCTTTGAGCACAGCATCGCTAACATGTACTACGGACCGGCGGGGATCTTTGCCACCTATGTCCCCCGTTATCTGGAAAAAGCAGTGGAAGCGGGGGTAAATACTTCCGCCGTCACCTGGGGTAACTTTATCGGCAAAAACCTCGTCCCCGTGACCATAGGAAACGTGCTGGGCGGTTTCTGCTTTTCCTTCATCATGTGGGCATGTTTCCTCCACGTATTTAAAGGAAAACAGAAAAGCTAACACCCGGACGACCAGGTCAGGGGTTAACTCATTTTTGCAAACTTGTCTTTTCCCATGCCGCATAGCGGACAGGCCCAGTCGGCGGGTAAATCTTCGAAGGGGATTTCGCCGTCATAGACGTAACCGCATACCGTACAGGTCCATTTAGCGCCGGTTCCTGTACCAGGCGCCGGGGCGGCACCGGCCCTACCGATCCTTGCAGACGGCGGTTTCCCGGTTTCCTTGAATTGCTTAAAGGCTTCGCCGGCAGCGGCTTTCATGGCGGCCTGATAATCCCCAAAGATGAGGGACGCGGCATTTGCGCCGTTTTCCGCATCGGTTACTTCGCAGATGAACATGGTATGGGTGGAAAATTCTTTCTCGTCGATCACCTTTAAACGGAGATACGCCGCGGCGCCGTCGAGCAGGGGAAGCCCGTCTTTGATGGTATGGGGTACATTTTCCCATTTAGCCGCGTCCCGGGCAGACTGGAAGCCAAAGTTGGCTATCACAAAGGGATCTACTTCCACAGAAAGTACCGAGAGGGTAAACTCCCGGGCCTTTTTAATACACTCGTTGGTGTAGTTCTTTTTCATGCACGACAGTATCACATTGGGCGGCTCCCCCATAGAGACCTGTGCAAGAGCGTCAACAACACATCCCCCAAGTCCTTTTTCAGTTTTCACTCCAACCACATAGAGGCCGTAAGAAAGTTTGAATAATGCAGTAGCGTCCATTTTATTCTCCTGGTTTAAGTAAACAAGCCCGGATGGCTTATCCCGTCAATTCCTCCTGGCCTTGACCTTTAATTGCAAAGGTATAGAGCTTACCCTGCTTTTTAAGTTCCGTTATGTAAAGGCCCATTTTTTTATCCGTCATGGCGATATGGGTAAGCACCCAGTCCCGAAGATAACGGACCATCATATTAGGAACAAACCGTTTACCTGCCTGGAAACTCTGGACTTCCGCAACCAGTTCCCGGACAAAATCCTGATGCTGACCCTTATGGGAAAGATAATCGGGATAGTCGACCCGGGCCATGATCTTTTCTTCGGTGGTAAAATGGTATTGCACATAGTCCACCGCTTCATGAATGGTTTTAAGAAAGAAACGCCTTGCCTCATCATCGCCGCCCAGACAACCTTTGAAAAGTTTGTTGGTAACATCGACAAGCCTCTTATGCTGGCTGTCCACCAGGGGAATACCTATTGAATAATTATCAATCCATTCAACAAAATTCTTATCAGCCATTCCGGTTCTCCTACAAAGGCTTGTCTCAAAAACTCGTCTTTGGAACAAACACTACCGTTTTTTACAAATATCAGCAATCATACGCAATTTTATTAAAACATAAACCAATTCTTTTAAATAATATACTACTTTTAAGGAGGATTTTCAGGTATTATGGGAATAAATTTAAAGAATTTTGAGGCCCTTGTTAATCCGCTTTGGCGTCCCCGGTAGGGCCAACCCATTTAAGCAGAATCTCATTTAGGTGAAAGACATCTATAGGTTTTGAAAGAAAATCCTGAAACCCATGCTCAAGAAATACGGCATCGGTTCCCTTAAAAGCATTGGCCGTTAGTGCGATAATCGGTACGGTTTTTGCGTATTCGCTGTCAATTTCATTTCTGATGATCCTCACCGCTTCTATCCCGTCCAGGCCGGGCATCATGTGATCCATAAAAATCGCGTCAAACCGTATCTTCCCTTCCCGGACAAAATCTATGGCCTTTTGACCGTTGTTTACGGTGTATATGTTCAATCCATAGGGCTGCATAAGCCCCTTGGCTACTATAAGGTTGCTTAACACATCATCTACCACCAGGACATTGGCATAGGGCATTTGGAGCCGGGGCATGTTTTTGACGCTATCCCGGCGTTCCGCCCTGTAGCTGAAATTTTTCAGATTTTCCACAGCAGATCTGCCCACCGGCGTATCCTCCACCACCTTTTGGATTATCCCTATTTTGAATATACTGCCTTCACCGTAGTTGCTTGCTACGGAAATATCCCCGTCCATCATTTCCACCAATTTCTTCGTGATAGCTAAACCCAGGCCGGTTCCCTCTATGCGCCGGTTTGAATTTTGATCCAGCCGGGTATATTCGGAAAAAAGGCTGATTAAATCTTCTTTCCATATACCCTTCCCGGTATCCCGGACAGAGTAGTTTATCCTGATATCTCCCTGATTCTTGGCCTTCGGCAAGCCCTTTGGGATGTCCCAGGGCTCCCAGTCAGCCGTCAGCGTGATGGTTCCCTGATCCGTATACTTTATGGCGTTGGAAAGGAGGTTATTCAGTATTTGCTTAACCCTGAGTTCATCACCCTGGAGTTTCGACGGCAGGGTATCATCAATCTTTACTTCAAATTGAAGGGGCTTTGAGCCAATCAGGACCTTGTTCAGATTGAGAACATCGTTTAAAAGACTTAATGAACTGTAATCAACCAGGTTCATCTCAAAATGCCCGGATTCGATTTTAGATATATCCAGAATATCGTTGATGATCCCCAACAGGATAGAACCGGAATCGTAGATTTTTTCCAGATTGCCCCCGGTTTCTCCCGCCGGTTTTTTCTGTAGCTCCACTTCGGAAAGGCCGATGATGGCGTTAAGGGGGGTGCGGATCTCGTGACTCATGTGGGCCAGGAATTCGCTTTTGGCCAGGGATGCCGATTCCGCCCGGACGGTCTGAGCCTCGAGCTCCCGGGTACGTTCATGGACCGTGGCTTCCAGGTTCACATTTACCAATTCCAGATCCCTGTTTGCCTTGTTAAGCTGGTCATAGAGATCCCCGAATTTCCTGGCCATGAGAAACGCGGCTCCCAGGGCAAAAATGAAAAAACTGTAAGGCATCAGAAAACGGCCCTGATGTATAAACAGCATTTGAATCACATCATGAACGGTGGAAAAAATGATGATGAACATAATAATCATCATGTTGCCCAAGGGGGTTTCAAGAATTACCAGACCAGTAGACTTTATCAGGAGGCTATAGGGGTCCGTCTCCTTATCGTATTTCCGCTGCTTACGGCAGTTGCTTATAAAGGGGTATAGGATGTCATGACCGACAACCAGGGGAAGAAAGAGCAAAACAGATACGTTCCAAATCACCAGGAGGTCTTCCCCGAATTGCAGGGAAAAAATCCACTGGGCAAGGGTCAAGAGAATACAAAATGAGCCATATATGATGACCGGAAATTTCAGTTTTCTGAAATGGAGGCATTCAAAAAATCCCCCCATTGCGGCGGGCACAAGAAAAATGGCGCCGAATTCGATACGCCGTAAAATATTGGTATCCGGAATAAGGGCATAGCCGGTAACGGTTCTGGACAGGTTGTAAATTCCCATGAATATCGAAAAGAGGCTAAGTAAAAGATTTTCCCGTTCCTGGGGAAGGATTAAAAACAAGAGTAAGTGGTAGATCCCTAAAAAAATATAGACGGCGGAAAAGACCAGCGTCAGGGATTCATCATGGCGTTTGATGATATTGGTATAATCGTCAATATAATAGGGTCTTGCATAAAAAAAACCGGTAGTCACATTGGTGGGATCTCCCATAAGCCTAAAGGTCAGGAGATTGTCCCCCTGCTTAAACATGAACCGGGCCACCGGGAAACGCACCCAACGCCAAGCCCGCCAGCTCCGGATCCGCCCTTCCCCGTCCAGGTGGAGTTCCGATTTAACCAGGTTCCCGTTTAAGAAAATTTCCCAGTTCTCCCCGATACTGGCCAGATAAATGCCCGGAATAAAGGGGATTCCCCCGGATAAAATCGTCCCATCAAAGAGCTTATACTTCTCATCATCTATGGAAAAGGGAATACAGACCGTAAATTCCTGGTCTTTTTTTTTGAAGGGGGAAAATAAAGCCCGCCGGGGGATTTCCTTAAAGCCCTGGTGTTTCATCCGGATCACGGAATTCTGATTCTCCGCTGCCGGCTCGATCAGTTTCCAGCTATCCGCCGAAAAATCCGGCTTCCGTATATCAGCCGGATCAAAACCGCTTTTGACATAGAGGGGATATTCACGGATATTGATGTAGAGGGCCGTATTATCACGTTGTCTAAAACCTGCCAGGGTAAAGATAACAAACAGGATACCCCCTACGGATAGAAAAAAGACAACCAAGATAACGCTCGTTCTTTTTATATTAGAATCAAGATGCGCCGGCCCATTATCCACAATCCTCCACCTCACCTAGATCAACAATATACACTATTTTGCAAAAAAAGTGTAGAGCAAAATCCGGAAACCCCTTCAGCAATTCAAAGAATTCAATGTTCTGTATCCGGTATAGCCGAAACGGCATATATTATTTTTAAGGCTTTAGGCAATCTATGGGAACCACATAGACGCTGTCTTCCCTTTGATGGGCAAAGCCGCAAAGCCCGTTTATAACCGCAAGAAATGCCGGAGGAGGAATATCGTTTTTCTTCATTTTCTCCCTGAGCTTCAACAGATTTGCCGCAGCCGTCTCAATCTGATGGGCTCCCAGTTTTATTTCGATGGCGGCCCATCGCCCATCGGGTAATTCTATAATCACATCCGCTTCCAGATCTGATTCATCCCGGTAATGAAACAGGGAAGCGCCAAACATTTCCGCATAAACCGACAAATCACGTATGCACAATCCCTCAAAGATGAATCCGAAGGTATTTAAATCTCTTTTTAAGGTAGCCGCCGTTGCGCCTATTGCCGCCGCCGCAAGAGAAGGGTCTGTTAAGATACGCTTGGGACTAACCCGTAATCGCTTGGTTGATCGAAGGCCCGGATCCCATCCCGGAATTTCTTCCAACACATGGATGGATTTGAGCAGGGACAAGTAAAGGGCCACGGTATTGCGGTTTGCCGTACTTTCACCCTGTTCGGGATCGATATCCTTTTGAATTGTTTTGTTGTTTACCAAGGTGGCGTTATTCCGGGCAAGAGATCTGATGACCGCCATCACCTTTGACGAATTACGGCTTCTTCCGTCAATGGCGGATAGTTCACTGTCGGCAATACGCTCAAGGTACTGGCGTGGAAATTCCAATTTTTCAATTGAGGGGCCTTGTTTACGGTCAGCCAGGGCGGGCCATCCACCCCGGAGCGCCAACGCAATAATAGTATCCAGGGTCATGGAAGATCCTCGGGGGTTCAAAACGCTGCCGGTGAAAAGGTCCGTCAGGGATACGCTGCCTGAGGAATCTCCGGATTCAAAAAGCGACATGGTCCGCATCCGTACTTTGGCTATTCTTCCGGCGCCGCTGTGTATATAGGATTCTTTTGGCGGTGTGGCGGATCCGGTTAAAATAAAACGTCCTTTACCGCGGTTCCGGTCAAGGGTAAAACGGATTGCGTCCCAAATACCCGGGACTTCCTGCCACTCATCAATCACCAATGGCGGCTTCCCTTCCAATATCAAGGACGGATCATGCAGCGCCATCTCCCGGTTTCTGAAATTCCCGCTGGGATCGGCAATAAAGATCACACTGTTTGCGTGATTCAGCGCGGTCCAGGTTTTACCGCACCATTTTGGGCCTTCCACTAATACTGCCCCGAATTCAGCAAGCATATCCGCGATTTTTGAGTCAATAAGCCGTGGGGTATATCCCTGTTCGGTTAACGCCATGGGTACATTATAACGTGCATTTTCCCGGTTTTTCAAGAGGCAAATTCCCGGAATTCTAGCGTGCATTTTCCCAGAATTATAACGTGCATTTTCCTGCATTGTTATCATACTTGCCAAAGTATGGCGTTTTGTACGCCGCTTGACACCCTCACCTCTTTCTACTATCATATAAATTCATTTTGGAGCGGTGTCCGAGTGGTTGAAGGAGGCGGTCTTGAAAACCGTTGTGCCGCAAGGCACCGGGGGTTCGAATCCCCCCTGCTCCGTTTAGAGGGGGATTCGAAACGGAGCGCCCGCTGACCAACGGGAAGAAAAGGCGCCAGGATGGCGCCGTCAGGGCGCGGAGGCGGCCTGTAGGGAGCGAACAGGACGTTCGCGACCGGAAGGCGAATCCCCCCTGCTCCGTTGCTAAAAATGTCTTGCGTTTTTAGCTTAGGGGGGACTCGAACCACAGATTTCTAACAATGAATGGGTTTTGTACTGGAGCGGTGACCGAGTGGCCGAAGGTGGCTCCCTGCTAAGGAGTTGTGCCCCTAAAGGGTACCGGGGGTTCGAATCCCCCCTGCTCCGTTGCTAAAAATGCAAGGCGTTTTTAGCTTAATGAGGTTGTAGCTCAGCTGGATAGAGCAGCAGATTGCGGATCTGCAGGTCGCACGTTCGAATCGTGTCAGCCTCAATATATATCGAGACTATTCCCGCCCCGAAACCGGATGATATTTTTTATGTACCGGGGTTGTTGACCGTAGCCTTCATCAGAAAAAGTCTTTAATTTTTTTAATTGTTCTGGGCAGATCTCTATTGATTTTAATATTGATAACCCTAAAGCCCCTGGCTCTTCTGGAATCCTCGGTCATACACAAGATATATGGGTGCCTAATTGATAAAAGAAAATATTTAGCCGCGTTAATAAATACAATTTTTGACTTTAACGGAGATCCGCCGGCCCATTTTAAACCAGGCCTGTCTATAATACAGCTTACTAAATCCCCGGTAATATCATATAGATTATCGCCAATAAATACCGACCGATCTGCATTTATAGTAAAATACTTTTGTCTATTGTTCCAATAAAGTTCAACATAACGTTTTGCCCTATTTATATACGTAGCCAAAATAGTATAATCCTCCGGATAACATGTCCGGTCAATTATTTTGTCGTTTCTATTTGAAACAGTTTTAACAAGCATGTCCTCTCTCCTCCTTATATTACAAAAATAATAATATTTCTTGTTAGAGTAAAGTAAAAAATTAAAAAAAATCAGGTCTTTTGAAAGATATTTCCAAATGGCCTGATTTATTCCCTGACAATTGAAAATGAATCATGCCGGGAAATTCCTATTGTAATGATGTATAGAAGACCTCTCTTTTATGCTGTTTATGGGCCGATCTTGCTATAATTCAGGGAAGTTTGTCCATAATGGCATCAAAACAGTTTTTCTGTTTTATAGATTTTAATTTATGCATTTGCAGAATACTGTCACCAGCGGATGTTTTTCAACACCATGGAGTTAACAGTATTACTGCGCTATGTCTCTATTCCCAGTTCCTGCGCCTTCTTGCCGCCCATCTCACGAAGAATGAATTTCTGTATCTTCCCGCTGGAGGTCAGGGGATAGCTGTCCACAAAGAAGATGTACTTGGGGATCTTAAAGCGGCTAATCTTGCCGCGGCAGAAGTCCCGGATATCTTCTTCGGTCATGGTGATGTCCGGGTGGAGTATAACAAAGGCGCCCACTTCCTCGCCGTATTTCTTGCTGGCAATGCCTACCACCTGAACATCTTTGACGCCGGGCATGGCGTAGAGGAAGTCTTCGATCTCTTTTGGATACACGTTCTCGCCGCCTCGGATGATCATGTCTTTGATGCGGCCTGTAACCCGAAAGTTGCCGTTATCGTCCTTGATCCCCAGATCCCCGGAATGGAGCCAGCCCTTTTCGTCAATGCACTGGGCGGTCTCTTCCGGCATCTTGTAGTAACCCTTCATGGCGTTGTAACCCTGACAGCAGAATTCACCGTGAACGCCATCGGGACATTCTTCACCGGTCTCAGGATTGCGGATGGTAACGCTCACCCCCGGCAGTTCCCGGCCTACGGTTTCGACCTTTACTTCCAGAGAATCGTCATAGCGGGTCTGGGTCATCACCGGCGAAGACTCGGTAAGGCCATAACAGATGGTAACTTCCTTCATGTGCATCAAATCAATAACCTGGCGCATAGCCTCAATGGGGCAAGGCGATCCCGCCATGATGCCGGTACGGAGACTGGTGAGATCGAACATTTTGAACATGGGGTGGTTGAGTTCCGCGATGAACATGGTGGGCACGCCGTAGACCGCCGTGCATCTCTCTTTTTGAATAGTTGCCAGCACCAGCAATGGGTCGAACCATTCGAGCATAGCCGCCGTGGCTCCATGGGTGAGAATAGCCATCATCCCCAGAACGAGGCCGAAGCAGTGAAAGAGGGGCACCGGAAGGCAGACTATGTCCTTCTCACTAAACCGCATATTGTCGCCTATACCCAGACCGTTATTGAGTATGTTCCGGTGGGTGAGCATGACCCCCTTGGGAAAGCCTGTAGTTCCACTGGTGTACTGCATATTGACCACATCGTTCCGGTCAAGGGAAGCTTCGATTTCCCGCAACCGGGCATCATCGGAAAACTTCCCCAAAAGGAGAACTTCGTTGAAACTGTACATCCCCCGGTGTTTCACCTGGCCTATGTAGATCACGTTGCGGAGAAAGGGGAATTTTTCAGACTTAAGATGTTCCCGGGGCTGAGTTTTAAGTTCCGGAACCAGTTCGTTCACCATGGCGATGTAGTCTGAATCCCGCCACCCGTCAATGACGCAGAGGCAAACCAGGTCCGACTGTTTGAGAAGGTATTCAAGCTCATGACTTTTATAGCCGGTATTAACGGTTACAAAAACCATGCCCGCCCTGGCGCAGGCAAAAAGCAGGGTGTTCCAGTCCGGTACATTTGTGGCCCAGCAGCCCACATGATCGCCTTTTTTGAGTCCCATGGCGAGGAGGCCCTTGGCCAGCTCGTCCACCCGTTTGTCAAACTCCGCATAGGTAAAGCGAAGATCCCGGTCCCCATAGACCATAAATTCGTGATCCGGCTGCCGCCGCGCAGTCTCCCCCAGTACCTGACTCAGGGTTTTTTCAATGTATTCCATGCTTCCCTGCTTTACACCGGCGTATAGATAACTGCCAGAATCCGCACCGGTTTGGCGTCCCCAGACAGTACCCGGTGAGCCACGATGGAATCGTAGTAGACCGAATCCCCCTGATTCAAGACATAGGATTCGGCGCCGTATTCCAGGGACAAACTCCCCGAAAGAATATAGATGAATTCCTCCCCTTCGTGGGTGGATTTTTCCTGTTCCGCATCGGGCTCTATATCCACGATAAAGGGTTCCATGTGACGGCTGTTTTTGTCGGCCGCCAGGGCGTGGAAACTGAAGCCCTGATGCGCTCCTGTCCGGGGTTTTGAGTCAGGAACACCGGTGATAAAGCGGGCAATATCCCCTGCCTTTCCTGCCCTGGTGATTACCGGCCCTAACTCTTCATGATCGTCCAAAAGGGTCCCCAGCCGTACTCCCAAAGCCCGGGAAATTTTTACCAGGGGGGCAAGATCCGGAATGTGCCCTTCTTCTTCAATACGGCGGATTAATTCAACCGGAATACCGCTTCGCTCCGCCAGGGTTTCCCTGGAAACAGCATAGGTTTTGCATAATTCAGCGATCCGCTCGCCGGGAGTATGTTTGGATGCCATGGCTCCTCCTTATTATTTAGAATTTGTCTATAATATTGTACCAAAATGCCTTTTCCCTTCTTCTTAGTATGAGGCCAGGATGCTTAAGAGCCTGTCTTTGTTAACCGAGCGGAGGAAGTTCGCAAGGCGCGGGCCCTGGTCCTTGCCGATCAGGGCCTGGTAGGCGGCGCGGAAAAGGGCCTTCCCGTCCAGGCCGTGAATCTCACCCACTCTGTAGATCGCCTCCGCGCAGGATTTGTCGTCATTAAAAGTTTCAATCCGCCCGGTCACCTGGTCCCGGAGGTCCCTTATTGCCGCCTCTTCCACGTCCGAGAGCGCCGCCTTTTCCCCGGCCGCCCGCAGACGGAAACGGAATTCATCGGGGGCGCATTCTTCCGCCCAATACCTGGCGCATTCACCGCGCTGATGCAAAGCCGGGAGCTGTTCTTCCCTGATGCCGGCGCCGTTCTGAATAAGCGCAGTAATGGTGCGGTCAATGTCGCCGTCTGAAATCTGTATGAGGTTGCAGAGGTGGCGGAAGGGAATTTGATAAGGCATGGTCTCCGGTACTTTTTCTACCTGGGACAGTTCGTAAATTCGCCTTTCCCGCATAAATACTGTTTCGTCTTTCGCGCTTTCGGCTTTCCAGGCGATACGCTCGGTTTTATCGTAATCTTCGTAGATCTTAATCACGTCCAAATCGAAGGAGATGGTAAACTCCGTGTTGGGCCGGGTCCCGGCGAAAAGGTAGCGGGCAACTTCCGGGGTATACACCCGCAGAAGATCTTCGATGGTGACGACCTTCCCCGAAGAACTTGACATCTTTCCCGCGGAACCTTTAATTCCGATAAAGTCATACCTGAAGCTCACCGGGGCATCCCAATTGTACACATCCTTGCACACATGCTTGGCCGTATCGAAGGAACCTCCCTGGCTGTGGTGATCTTTTCCGGCGGGCTCAAAATCAACCTGCTCCGCTTCCCAGCGCATGGGCCAGTCGATCCGCCAGCCGAGCTTGATCCCCTTAGCGCTGCGGAGGTCCGTTGCCGCCTTGGAGCCGCAGCTGTTGCAGCGCCATGTCACCTCCCATTCGCCGTCCCAGCCGTCAATGACCGTATCGTCCTTGTTACAGGAATCGCAGAACACGCTGACGGGCCACCACTCGCCCTGGATCTTGTGCTCCTCGTCCCGGAATTTGTCGAGAATGTTTTTCAGCGTGTCCCGGTGTTCCAGGGCCCGGCGGATTCCCGAGGCATAGGCAGCGGCGCGGTATTTTTTCGCCTGGTAGAGAAATTCGCATTTGATTCCCATCCGGGGCAGGGCGGTCTCAATATCAACCTCGTGGTGCCGGGCGTAACTTTCGTCCCTGTCCCAGGGATCGGGCACCATGGTGATGGGGAAGCGGAGGTATTTTGCAAGCTCCTCCTGTTTAGGCATGTTGAGGGGCACTTTGCGAAACACGTCGTAATCGTCCCAGGAATAGATGAAGCGCACCTCTTTTCCCAGATCCCGCAGCGCCCGGGCAACCAGTTCTGTGGAAATAATTTCCCGGAAATTCCCGATATGCACGGTCCCCGACGGGGTAATTCCCGAAGCGCAGGTATAGCGCGGCTTATCGCCCTTTTCCCGGATGATCTTTACGGCGGTTTCATCGGCCCAATGGGCCATTGCCTGACGTGCCGGGGAATTCCCGGCTGTATCCTTCTTACTCATAGAAAAATGATTATACTAAAAGAGCGGACGGAAAACAAGGGAAACTATCCGGCAATTCAGGGCCAGCATACTAAGAAAAAAACCACTGACCACACTGACAGCACAGACTTTTCACGAAGAATTCAACTTTTTCAGTGATTCCCTATCCAATAAGGCAGTAATTTTTAATTCTGATCGCCATCGAAAGTGCCTCAATAACGTGCTTGAGGGGTGGCGGCGAAAAAAATACGGGCGGGACCACCGGGAGGACCCGTATTTTTTTCGGCCGACAGGACCCCAAGGAACGTTTTTAAGGCGCCTTTTGAATGTTTTGTTTGAATTACGAATTGCTGTACGGCCCCCCTCACCAGGTTTTTACGGAGTGGAGGTATTCAATAACCCGCAGCCCGTCAATGGCGCTTGACTTCGGCTGAAGCGCGGGGTCCCTGGCGCAGGCAACGGCGTCGGCCGCCATGTTGGTAAAGTAGCCTGTGGAACCCTCAAAGTCATCCTGGGTTTTTTTAAGGGACCGGAACTTTTCCGCGTAAGGACTGGGAACGCTTTCCCAAACCTCAAACACCCGGTTCCCGATTCTGAGCCTTCCCCGTTCACAGGAGAACTCAAACTCAAACACTAAATGGTCCCTCCCGGCGCCGATTTCAATTACGAAGGGTATCTTCGATACCCCGGGAGCATGCTCCCAATTGCCGGCGCCGCCTGTTTCCGCACCCCCAATAGTTTCCATGCCGGCAAAGGACTCCAGAACGCCTGCAAGCCAGGCGGTGCCGGAATTGCCTGATAGTTTTGCCCCCCATTGCTTTTTGTGCCGCAGGGCGGCATTTGAGAGAAACATCATGGCGTCCGCAAGATGCGTCCCATCGTGCCAAAACACGTCAATGAGGCGCCGGGTTTTTCCCATATAAATAACAGCCTTTACGTTTAATAAGGCCCCCAGTCTTTTCTCCCGCAGTATCGCTGCGGCCTCTACATAGTCCGCCGAATAGCGGCGCTCGTGATTCGTAATGATACAGATCCTGCCGCTTTTGTGCAGGGCGGCAATTTTCCGGGCATTGCTGAGCTTATCCGCCAGAGGTTTCTCGCAGACCGCCGCTTTAACCCCCGACTCCGCGGCAAGAAGGCAGTAACGGTAGTGGCTGTCAGGATGGGTGGCTATGTGGAGGATGTCCGGCCTGTGCTCTGCGAGCATGACCGCCGCATCTTCGTACACCGGGACATTCCAGCGTCCGGCGAAAAGCTGCCGCCGTTCGGCGTCCGGGTCGGCGCCCGCAACAAGGCGGCAATCGGGGTTGGCGGCAATTGCCCCGGCGTGGGTGCAGGGCTTCTCCCGGAGCTTGTCGTCTTCCAAAAGGCTCGCGATACGGCCCAACCCTACGATGGCGGTTTTAATTCGTTCCATAAAAGCTCATTTAGCGGTAAAAACCGCGGCGGCGGCGGCGATGTTTTCCTGTTTTTCCCTTTCCTTCTTTTTTGCCAGTTTTTTGTCGTGGCGGCTGTTGAGCAGCGAATACATTACCGGTGTGACAAACAAGGTCATAAGGGAACTTACCGTAAGGCCTCCCACAAAGGTCATACCGATAGGCTGAATGGTGTCCGCGCCGGCGCCGGGGAAAAAGGCAATGGGGAGCATACCCAGAATGGTGGTAAGGCTCGTCATCAGGATCGGGCGGAGCCGGTTATGGCCCGCTTCAAGGCAGGCCTCCTGGACCTGCATGCCCCGGGCGCGGAGCGTGTTCGTGTAGTCCACGAGGACGATGCCGTTGTTCACCACCACCCCGACGAGCGCTACAATCCCTACCACGGAGAACATAGACATGGCCTGATTTGTAAACTTGTAGATCCAGATAACGCCGATAAAGAGGAGGGGAATGGAGAAGAAAATAATCAGGGGGTCCACGAAGGATTCAAACTGGCTTGCCATAACGCCAAAGACCAAAAACACCGCCACGGCAATGATAAATACAAAACGCCAGAAATAGGTGTTAATTTCCGCCGCCTCGCCTAAATAGCGCACAGTAACTTCTTCGTTAGGAACGAGGTATTCTTTTACTGTCGCCTCAAGCCGCTTCTGCATGTCCGTGGCGGCTATTCCCGCAGGAAGATCCCCGGTAATCCGGATCAGCCGTTCCTGCTTTTCCCGGCGTATAGAAGAAGGCGCCCGGTTTTCCACGATTTTTGCCACATTGGAAAGGGAAATACGGTCGCCGTAGCGGTTCATCACAAATACCGCGTCCAGGTTCGGCAGTCCCACACGGTCGGCTTCCCGGAGCATGACATTCACATTTACGAGCTTGTCCCCCCGGCTCATGGTGGTAGCGGTATTGCCGTCCATGGCGGTTCTGATTTCCGAGGCCACGGCGGCAAGGGACACCCCCAACGAGGCGGCCCGTTCGCGGTCAATCGTTATCGTAAGCTGGGGCGCCCCCTCATCAATATTGATAGTGGGGTTCTCGATCTCGGGAAGGTAGCGGGTTATGATGTGCTGTATTTCCTGCCCGGTATCCATAATGGCGTTGTAGTCCCGGGAACTTATGGCTATTTCCACCGCAGAAGTATTCCCCATGGTCCTGCCGGCGCTGAAAGCGATCTTGACGCCGGGAATCGTAGTTGTGTAGGGGGTAAGTTTCCGGATCACCGTGGTTGGCGTATCGATCTGGAGCGCCGGTTCGGGCAGGATGATCTGAATGATACCCTGATTGTTCCCGGTCCGCCGGGCGGTAAGAATAATGTTTTTGTAACCCTGTACTTCTTTTTTAATAATTTCTTCAAGTTCAAAGAGTACTTTTTCCGTCACATCAATGGCGGTTCCCTGGGGCATGGACACGTTAAAGTTCACATTGTCATCGGTGCGGGTGCGGATATACATATTCATTCCAACCCCATTGAACTGCAGGAGGGAAAATACCAGCAGCAAAACTACAAAACCAATTACTAAAACCCGGTGAGATAAACAGTATTCCAGCGCTCCCCGGTAGCGGTTCTCCAATCCGCGGAAAAACACCTCCATTTTGTCATCGACGGCGCGGAGAAAACGGTTTTTGGGGGGCTTCTGTTTGCGGGTGTTGAGTTTGAGGACGGAACCGCAGAGGCTCGGCACCAGGGTGATTGCTACCACCAGGGAGCATATAAGGGAGATTACCACCGTAAAGATAAGATCACTGAAAAGCTGGCCCATTTCCTGAAGGTCGTTTTTGTAAATGATGAGGGGGATAAACACGCAGAGGGTGGTAGTAGAAGAGGCGAGGATAGGCCGGAGCATTTCCCGGCCTCCCAGGATTGCGGCCACATCGGGCTTGGCGCCCCGTTCGCGGTAACTGTGGACATTTTCCAGAATGACGATGGACCCGTCCATGGTCATCCCCAGTCCCATGATCAGGCCGGTCATGGTGAGGAGGTTCAGGGTGAAACCGAACACGGACATGAACATGATGGTGAGCAGTATTGATATGGGAATCGCCATGCCAATGATGAGGGTTCCCTTGATATTCCGCAGAAAGAGCAGCAATACCAGCATGGCAAGGAAGGCGCCCTGGAGCGCGTTGGTATACACCTGCTTCATGGTCGCCTTGATCATGGTGGTGTTATCAGAAAGCACGTCCAGGGTGATGCCCCTGGGCAGTTCCGCGTTGATCTCCGTCAGGGCCGCCTTGACCCGATCCGCCACCCTGACCTGATTACTGTCGCTTTCGCTTGTCACCTGAATATAGACGCCCGATTGTCCGTTCACATAGACGCTGGCGGAGTTGTCGTCGTAGCCCAGGCTCACGTCGGCAATGTCTTCCAGGCGCACCACCTGTGAACGGTTCGCCTGTCCCGCCCCCTGGGAGCCAACGTTGATGGTTTTTACCACCAGGCGTTTAATCTGGTCTATGCTGACAAGCTCTTCCTGGGTCATGATCTGGAATTCCCGCTCTCCCCGGCGCAGGCTTCCCCCGGAGGAGAGTATACTCTGCCCCGCCAGGGCGGAGGAAACATTCGCCAGCGTCAGATTAAACGCCGCAAGCCGGTTAAGAGAGACCGCCACCTTCACAATCTGAGTGGTGCCCCCGGTTACCTCCGCCGAAGCGACCCCCTCGATCCGCTCAATACCGGACTGTATCTCATCCTCCGCAAAAAGCCGGAGCTGATCCGGGGGGTAGTTACCTCGCACCACGAGGCGCATGATCGGCATGGCGCTCATGTCAAAGCGGCGTACTGTCGGCGTCTCAACCCCGTCGGGAAGGGAGTTAACGAGCCGGTTCAACAGTGTTTGCGCGTCGGTTACCGCCTTGTCCATGTCGGTGCCGTAGGCGAATTCCAGGTTGATAAAGCTCGTTTCAAACTGGGAGTTGCTCGTGATATTCGTAAGCCCCTTGGAAGCGGCGAGTGCCCGCTCCAGCCGTTCGGTTACGTTCCGTTCTATGTCTTCAGGTCCTGCCCCGGGAAAATAGGTCCGCACCGAAAGTACCGGCCGGGCGGTGGAGGGGTAGAGATCCACCGCAAGGTTGGGAACCAGGGTCAGGGCGATGCCCAGGGCCAGGGCATAGAGTACAACAATGGTAACCGGACGTTTAACCGAATATCCCGCAATATTCATCCGCTACTCCTCAGCAAAAGGGTGAAATACAAAGTATTTCACAATTCAACAATCCTAACCAGATCGCCGTCGGAGAGGAAATTCTGCCCCGCAGTAACTATCCGGTCCCCAACTTCAACGCCGCTTAAGACTTCAATTGATGTTTCATTTTCAATGCCCAGGGTGATAACCTTTCGCCGGGCAATATTATTATCGTCCGCTATAAATACTATCCATGAGCCGTACGTATTGATAATCGCGGAACGGGGGATCACCGGTATATCCCGCCGGGTATTGGTTACCAGACTCACCGTGGAAAACATGCCTGCCCGTATCCGTTCGTCCCGCTCATTAAAACGGAGCCGTATCCTGAGGGTACGGCTCGCGGGGTCCAGCACCGGGCTCACCTCCTCCACCGTGGCGAGGAAGGTTTCCCCCGGCAGGGCTTCCAGGGAGACCAGCGCTCCAAGGCCCTGCCGGGCGGCGTTGGAATACCGCTCGGGCACAAAGGTTTCTATCATCAGGGAAGAAAGGTCTCCGATAACGTATATCGCGGTTCCGGTACTTACGGTATCCCCTGAATTGAGGGGCGCTGAAAGCACCGTACCGCCAACCGTGGATAGTACGGGGCTCTGGGAAAAAACCTCTCCAGGCCGGGAGGGATCCACCATGGCCACCGTCTGCCCCCGGCTTACCCGATCCCCAAGGCGGAAACGGGCTTCGGTCAGCTTTCCCGCCACCGTAGGATAAATGGACACCTGGCTTGCGGCAAGTACATCCCCATTTATCACCACACTGTTCTCAATAGTCCCCAACACAACTTCTGTTGCTCTTACCACTGTTGCATTTTTGGCGGCGGCGCCGGCCGGTGCTCCGCCCTGGCGGTTACCGCCCCCTTGCTGTCCGGCGCCCTGCGCGGCCTCCTGCCGGCCTCCTGCCGGCGCTCCGCCGCTTTGGGCGCCGCCGCCGTCCTGCCGGGCGCTTCCTGTCTGCCCGCCGCTGGGCGTGGTCCCCGCCGTCTGGGCGGCGGGAACGGCGGCCGGCGCCGCAAGCCGGGGCTTGAGCCAGGTATAGGCAATAAGAGCGGCAAAAATCAGAATCAGTATTACTATCACCGTAGTTACAATCCTGGGCGCCTTGCCCTTACCGCCGCTTTGTGAATTTTTCACGGTACGCTCCTGGATGATTTACCGGCCGGGTCACCGGCGGCGGGGCCCGGCGGCTTCCGCAATTCATCGGGATCGATGTTGACGGCCGCGGCCAGATCGAGAATCATATTCATGTAACTCAGTTCATCGTTGAGGAGCTGCTGTTGAGCCTGGGCCAGCCGGTTACGGTTCTCCTCCAGGGTGAGGGATTCTACCGTACCGTTACGGAAACCCTGCTCCGATAATTCGTAGGTCCGTTCCGCAATTTCAACCTGGAGCCGGTCAATTTCAATCCCAAGCCAGGAATTGTGCAGATTATCCGACAGGGATTGTATCTCAAGCCTCGCCAGGTTTTCAGTATTTTTCAGATCCAGTTCAGCCTTTTCCACATTCGCCCTGGCGGTACGGACCGTCTGATTTTCCGTGGTCCCCGGAATCCAGGAAACAATGGGAATATCTACGCTGAGACTCGCGGAAAGACTGTCGGTAAAATTTCCGGGGGTAATACCCGCCCCGCCCCGCCATTGTCCCGAAAGGGTCAGGGAGGGAGCGCGGGCATTGAGAACGCTTTGACGCTGGGTCAGTTCCAGCCGTTCAATGGTCTGCCGCTGGCTTATCATATCGGGCCTTTTCGGAAGGTATTCGGCAATAAGCCGCTCCGGCTCCGCTTCCACGAGGGTAATGGAAATCTCCCCCTCAAGCTCAATACCCGACTTACGGTCCAGGCCCAGGAGCACAAAGAATTCCCCCCGGTGCAGATCATAGGCGGTTTCGGCGCGGCTCAGATTTAGCCGGGCATTTTCAGCGCTGTAACGGCTCTGGAGGTACACAATCTGACTCACCATACCGTTGTTGAAGGCCACCTGGTTTCTTTCCAGTTGTCTTTGCGCCTGGGCCAGGGTGTTTTCCAGGTTTTCCAGGTTTCTTTTTTCTGCAATCAGGCTGTAAAAGGTCTTTGCCACCTGGATTTCAAGCTGGCGGCGGCTGTTTTCATAGTCCAAGAGTTGGGACTGATAGGCCAATTTAAGGATTTTCATGGAAGAAGCAAGGGATGGGGTTAAGCTGAAGGTTATCCCCATGGTAAGATTGTAGTTCAGGAGATCGGGATCCGTCTGAAATCCCCCCTGGGTCAGAAGGGGAGTCCCATAGCTCAGCCCGCCTCCGGCGCTCAGCCGGGGAAAGATCTCCGCCCAGAGGTTGGAGGAGGAAAACTTCGCCGTTTGAAGATCGATAGAACTCTTCTGTAAACTCAGACTCTGATCCAGGGCCAGCTCCACCGCCTTCTCCAGAGACAGCGGCGCGGTTACGGCCCCCATCTCAATCAGCAGAGACTCCACCGCCCCGGCAAAAACCGGGAATCCGAAGCAGAGCGCTATAATAGAGAGAATCCCCAGCCGGGGAACACGGTTCATAACTGCCTCCACTATAATTTTACTTAACCGGGATAAAGATGTATACAGTCCCCTTCCGTAACACATGCAAATTTTGTGCCAAGTAGCAGGACATCCGGACTTTA
>JAITNM010000197.1 GCA_031290475.1 Treponema sp.
GGCGAAAAGCGTTTCTTCAAGGTGGTTTCCTGGTACGATAACGAGTGGGGCTATTCCAACAAAGTGGTGGACCTCCTCAAGTACATCGATTCCAAGAAATAGGCTAAAAATAAACCCCAAGGGTTCATTTTTACCGGCTAACTACCGTTTTTTCAGTGATTCCCTGCCCAATAAGGCAGTAAGTTTTAATTCTGATCGCCATCAAAAGTGCCTCAAGAATATACTTGAGGGGTGTCGGCGAAAAAAAACACGGGCGCGCCCCGTGTTTTTTTTCGGCCGACAGGACCCCAAGGAACGTTTTTAAGGCAAAATTTGAATGTATTATTTGAATTTGGAATTGCTGTTAATAGCCCTTTCGATGGCGTCGATTACCTCATCGGGGGTAGAGGCGCCGGCGCTGAGGCCGATGGCCCCATAGGCGGCAAGACCGGGGGGCAGCTCCTCGGGGCTTTCCACAAGCCATGCGGGTTTGTCGCAGGACCGGCCTTCGGCCTGGGCAATTGCCAAAAGCCGGCGGGTATTGGCGGATTCCCGGCCCCCCGCGATGATCAGGGCGTCCGCTTCCCGGGAGAGGGCCCTGAGGGCGTCCTGGCGCTCCTTGGTGGCGGGACATAGGGTGTTGATGATTTCAGTCCGGGGCAAATAGGCCGTGATTGCCTGGGCTATGGCCCGGTACTCTTCCGGAGAGATAGTGGTTTGCCCCATGAGGGCCGTTTTAAGGGGGGCCTTATCCGGATCTTTATTTCCCCCCGAGGCAACCATGCGTCCTGCCTCTTGAGCTTCTTCGGGATTGGCGACAATGATACAATCCGGAGCGTAACCCTGAATGCCGATGACTTCACCATGGAGCTTTTCACCGGCAAGAAAAATACGGTAACCGGCTTCGCTGAGGTCCCGGGCCTTTGTCTGGCTGGCTTTGACCTTGGGGCAGGTGGCGTCTACGATCACCGCGGCCCGGGAGGACAGCTCCGTCTCCAGCCGGGGGGTGATGCCATGGGCGCGGATTATGACCACGGCGCCCGAAAGTTCCGGTAAGCGCCCGGGGGTATCGTCCAGGACTTCCACGCCCCGGCGGCGCAGATCTTCCAGGACCTGGGGATTGTGGATCAGGGGGCCTGCGGTATAAACCCGGCCGGCGTTTTTCTCCGCTTCGGCGTAGGCGAGGCGCACGGCCCGGCGGACTCCCATACAGTAGCCCAGGCGCCGGGCGCGAATCACCTTCATGGAAACACTTTAGGCTTTTGCCGTCAGAGGCGCCGCCCCTTGAGCCTTTTGGGGAAGGGGTTTTCCCGCCTGCCCTTTATTGAGCTGCTTTTTGATAACCCTTTCCCAGAAATTGGCAAAACCCGAGGCGATGAAAATCGTGGAGTACACGCCCGAGACCATACCAACCAGGAGGGCCAGGGCAAAATCCTTCATAGAACCGGTGGTAAAGATGTAGAGGGAAACTGCCGCCAGCATGGTCGTAACGGTAGTGATGATGGTCCGGCTCAGCGTTTCCGTCAGGGCCCGGTCCATGATGTCTACAAATTTGTCATCGGGGTAGATACGCCTTGTTTCCCGGATACGGTCAAAAATAACGATGGTGTCGTTAATGGAATAACCCAGGATGGTGAGAATCGCCGCAATGGTTGTGGTGTTGAACTCCATCCTTGTCCAGGTAATAAAGGTCACCATGATCAGGGCGTCATGGGCAATGGCGAGCACGGCGCCGATGGCAAACTGGGGTTTAAACCGGATGGAGGCATAGATCAGGATGAGCAGCAGGGTTAAACCCATAAGAAGCCCGGCCTGGTCGGCAAGCTGTTTGGAGAACCGGGAACCCACGTAGTCGGACCGGGTTACCGCGACGCCGTTCTCCCCGAAATTGGCTTCCAAAGCGGCGATGATCTTTTCCGCGGGAACCGACCGGGTCTCCCCGAGTTCGCTGTCCTCCATACGGATCATGAAACGCCGTTCCTCGCTCTGTCCCAGTACCTGCACCGATACGGTGCCCAAAGGGGTCAGGGCAGCCCGAACATCTTCAATGGGGATTGCCGCGCTTCCCGCCGGAAGGTAGTGGACCACGTAGGGTTCCCTCCCAAGCTGGGGGTCCCCCTGGGCGCTCTGGAGGAGCAGGGCCGAAGACGCGTCATCCGGAGCGCCGCCGCCGGTAATGCCAAGTCCCGCTACCCGGGAAGAAAGGGCGCTTTTCAGAACGCCCGCGGTGGAGTATTCGCTATAGGGGAAGCTGTAGGTAGCCCCCTCAACTCCCGCCCCGGAAACAACTATGTAGAGGCTGTTCCGGTCAAAGGAAATTGAGGCGTTTCCCGCCCCGTTGTAGGTCAGGCTGAAGGCCTGGGGGGCGAACTGCACTTCCTGAATTAAGCCGGCCTGGAAGTCAACCCCCAGGTTAAAGCCCCCTTTCACAAAATAACCCACAATACCGGTGACGATCAGGAGGATCGACAGAATTACTGCGGGGATAAACAGTCTTGAAAAACGGACGATCCGCTTCATCTAATTATTCCTCCATGTGACCGAAAGGCCCTTGCTGCGGAGCACGTCGGTCCCGAAGTCGAAGATAAGCCGGGACACGAACAGGGCGGTAAACACCGAGGAAAACACCCCGATGGCGAGGCTTACCGCGAAGCCCTGGATTGGACCGGAACCTAACTGGGAGAGGAACAGGGCGGCAATAAAGGTGGTGATGTTCGAGTCCATGACAGCCCAGAAAGCTTTATCGAACCCGGAATCCACCGCCGCCTTGCGGCCCTTGCCCAGACGCAGTTCTTCTTTCATGCGTTCAAAGATAATAACGTTGGCGTCAACGGCCATACCGATAGTGAGGATGAAACCGGCAATGCTCGGCAGAGTCAGGGTAAAGTTAAAGGCCGAAAGCACGCTCCCCATAAAGTAAAAGTTGAGTACCTGGGCAACAAAGGCGTTGATCCCCGCCCCTTTGTAGAAGATGAGCATAAACACCATGACCGCCGCAAGACCGGCCAAGAGGGCGAAAAGCCCCTGCCTGATGGTATCCTCCCCCATGGAGGCGCCGATGGACTGCTGGTTCAGCACCTCAAGCTCCACCGGCAGGGCCGCGGTCCTGAGGGTGAGGGCGATGTTGTTCGCCTCTTCCTGGCCAAAGCCGGTAAGCCGCACCGCGTCCCGGATGGGGGACTGGATGGTGGCCTGGGACTTAACCCGGTCATCCAGCACGATGGCAAGGGGCTTCCCCACATTGGCGGAAGTCAATTGATAGAAGATGTCCCCCCCTTCGGAATCCAGCATGAAGGTAACTTCCGGCCGGCCGTCCAAATTGTTCCGTTCCACCAGGGCGCTCCTGATATGGTTCCCGTCAAGGCCCACTTC
>JAITNM010000002.1 GCA_031290475.1 Treponema sp.
TGGGGCAACATCAATATGCGTACCGTGATGAATCACTGGTATTGGGGCCGGGCCAGAATAGGGGATTACCGGGTCATCACTTCCTACATCTACGGCGAAAAAAAATACGGGTACAATGAATTCCCCATTTTTATGATCGCCGTAAAAAATAAAATCCTCGCCGATGACGGCACCAAGCTTGTCTTTACCGCCTCGGAAGAATTCATTGAAGGGGAGACCCGTAAGCCCGTCCACAATAAACTGGTATACGATTACAATGATGGGAAGGCCCATTACCGGGTAAGCTATACGCGCAAGAACACCCTGGTCAAATTTAAAATGATCGAAGAAATCCGGGGCTTCCTCAGGTTTCTGGCAAAGCTGGCGGGCTTCGACGGGGCCTATCACCGTTTTACCGGAGATGCCCTTGTGGAACGCATTGAAGGCGATACGGTAGTAGAAAAACTGGAAAGCCCGGCAATTTGGGAGCTCATGTACTTCGGGCATATTCCCCCAAAAGAATAGAGTGCCGCAGCCGGACTTTAGCCCGGAGCCGCCGTAAAGTAAAAAGGCGGCTGGCCGGTGACGGTAGACCCTGAAAAAGACAAAAAGGCGGTACAACCACGGTGACTGTACCGCCCTCACCTCTTTTTTCAACATTCAAAGCCTTGCCGGCGTTATACCGGAGGCCGGAAGTTAGTCTTACCCGATGGCTACCGAGCCGGTTTCGTCGGTCCGTATCCGGATAGTCTCCTCAATTGGCAGAATGAAGATCTTCCCATCGCCGATCTCCCCGCTCCGGGCGCCCCGGATAATGGCGTCCACCGTGGGTTTCACAAAGTTGTCGTTTACCGCGATCTCGATCCGCACCTTCTTGAGGAGGTTTACTTCCATTTCTATCCCCCGGTAGTGTTTGGTGTAGCCTTTCTGCTGTCCGCAGCCCATGGCATTGGTTATCGAGATCTTGTAAACCTCGGCCTTGTACAATTCCTGCTTAACCTCATTCAACATATGGGGCTGTATATAAGCAATAATCAATTTCATTTTCCACTCCTTCTGTTAGGATGATCCCTACATGTTGCTGAAGATCTGGAAGCCCGTGTAGGCTTCGGCCTTATGCTCGCTCAAATCAAGACCAATGAGTTCTTCTTTTGGATTAACCCGAAGTCCCGTAATTGCCTTGATGATGAAGAACAGAATCAAACTGGTAAGCGCCGCCCAGGCGCCGACGCTGACAATACCCAGGGCCTGGACGCCAAGCTGGGAGAAGCCGCCGCCGTGGAGCAGTCCAGCCGCGGTACCTTCCACATTACCCCAGATACCAACGGCCAGGGTTCCCCAGATACCGCAGGTAAGGTGCACTGAAGAAGCGCCCACCGGGTCGTCAATTTTAAGCACCTTGTCGATAAACTCAACCGAAAGCACCACCAGGATACCGCCGATAAGACCGATAGCAATAGCGGCAGCGGGAGAAACCACACCGCAGGGGGCGGTGATTGCCACAAGACCGGCCAGCGCGCCGTTCATGGACATGGAAGCATCGGGCTTCTTAAACCAGATCCATGAAGTGAAGAGGGCGCCGATGGTTCCGGTAGCAGCGGCCAGGGTAGTGGTTACACAAACCCGGGCAATGTCAGGGCTGGACCCGGAAAGGGTGGACGCGCCGTTAAATCCGTACCAGCCGAACCAGAGCAGGAACACGCCGAGCATGGCCAACGGAATGTTGTGGCCGGGGAACGCTTTGATCGCGGCTTTTCCATCCGCCCCTTTGACATACTTTCCAATCCGGGGACCAAGCACCGCGGCGCCCATAAGAGCCGCCCAGCCGCCCACGGAGTGAACTACCGTGGAACCGGCAAAGTCGTGGAAACCCAGTTCGGCAAGCCAGCCGCCGCCCCAGATCCAGTGACCGGAAACCGGGTAGATAAACGCCGAAATAAAACAGGTGTAAATCAGGTAGGACTTAAACTGGGTCCGTTCCGCCATGGCCCCGGAAACGATAGTTGCCGCGGTAGCGGCAAAGACCACCTGGAAAAACCAGTCCCGGTAATAGACAGGATCGTCCATGACGTTTTTAAAGAAATCGGAAGTACCGATGAGCCCGCCCAAAGCGTTTTTGCCGTACATGAGACCCCAGCCTATGGCCCAGTACACCACCGCGCCAAGACAAAAGTCCATCAGGTTCTTCATCACAATGTTCGTAGAATTTTTTGCCCGGGTAAGACCGGTCTCGACCAACGCAAAGCCCGCCTGCATGATGAATACCAGGGATGCTCCAAGGAACAGCCAAACCATGTCCAGTGATTCACTCCACCCCCACTCTTCCTGGGCGAAGAGCGCTCCGCCCACACATAAGAGAAGGATCGCCAAAACTATTAATTTCTTTCGCACCTTCTTATCCTCCTAAAAGCAGCTTAAAAACCTTAGATTCACTCTTTAATAGTTAAGCAAATTTCATGCCAAGAAAAAAAGGAAAAATGAAAAGCAGGAAAATAAAGGAGTTGAGAAAGAATATGGGCCGAAACGTGAAGAATGAACCGTAAAAAAATGGGAAAAATTGACCTTTCAGGGACCATAAGAGGATAAAAAGAAGGCATCCGTTAAATTAGCAGAAATTTTTCCTACAAAAATGTAAGTGAAAAACCATAATTCCTACATTTATGTTTGATATTTGCTAATTTTGTTATATAATGGTTACATTGGATAGCGTATTTCGCATTTGTTGCTGTTCTTTGGCGTCAACGCCCTACTTGGCGGAACGGTAGAGCCGCCAGTTAATTCCGTAATGGTGGACCCTGAGCCCTATGCGTCTTTCGGTGATACCTAAACGGCGGGCGGCGGCGGCCATATTACCGTCACTGATCTTAAGGGCTTCCACAATAAGCTCTTTTTCCATCCGGGAAAGAGCCGCTTCCAGGGTGGTAATGGGTTCGGTACTGGTGGATGTGGGGGATTGAAGGCTTGGGGGCAGGTTGTAGGAATGGATCACCATATCGGTGGAGAGGATCACCCCGCGTTCAATGCAGTTTTCCAGTTCCCGTACATTCCCCGGCCAGGAATAGCTTGTTAAAAGATCGATGGCCGTCATGGATATCCGTTTAATGTGCTTGTTGTTTTTTTCAGCGTATTTCTCCGCAAAGTAGTCGGCTAAAAGGACAATATCCCCCTTTCGTTCCCGTAAAGGAGGAATATGAAGGGGAAACACATTGAGCCGGTAAAAGAGATCCTCCCGGAAACGGCCGGCCTTGACCTCCTCCTCCAGATTCCGGTTCGTGGCGGCAATGAGGCGGACGTCTACCTTGATGGTGGAGGCGCCCCCTACCCGTTCCAGTTCCCGTTCCTGGAGTACCCTGAGCAGTTTAGCCTGAATATGGGGAGAGAGCTCGCCGATTTCATCCAGGAAGATGCTTCCCCGGTGGGCCAGCTCAAAGCGGCCTTTGCGCTGAGCGCTGGCGCCGGTAAAAGATCCCTTCTCGTGGCCGAAAAGCTCGCTTTCAATGATAGACTCGGGCAAGGCGGCGCAGTTCACCTTGATAAGCGCCTGCCCTGCCCGCTTGGACAGGCGGTGTACCTCCGCGGCGATCAGCTCCTTCCCGGTACCGCTTTCTCCGGTTATCAGTACCGTAGCGTCCGCGGGGGCCACTTGGGTCAGCATGTCATAAACCTGGCGCATGGAATTCCCGGTACCGATAATGGGGCTTTCCGGGGAAATACGCCCGCCCTGCCCCTTTGAAGCCTGGTCTTGAGCCGGGGATTCCCGCCTGAGCCGGAACTGTTCCTCCAATATACGCTCCCGAAGCTTGGCGGAATCGGCAACAATGGAAGAAACCTTCTCTAAAAACGCCTTATCCCGGCGCATCTGTACTTCAAGAAATTCCTCGGGAATACGCCGCTCCGCGCTCAGGGTACCAATTACACCGCTCCCTGAACGGATGGGAACACAATAATAGCTCAAACTTTTGAGGTCTTCCCTGGTACGGTTCTTCGCCCGGTTTAGAAAATGAGTTTCCAGAGACAGATCCGGCGCCATGATGGTGATCCCCGACTCAAAAACCCGGCCTACAAGCCCTTCCCCAAGACGGTAAATGCCCCGGTTCTTCTCTTCCGGGGTAAGACCATAGGCTTCCTCAATCTTGAGAAGCCCGGTAGCCCGGTCCAGGAGGGTGACCATGCCCCAGGTAAGGCCGGCCCGGCTTTCCAGGAGGCTGAGGAGGGGCCCCAAGGCGGTCCTGAGTTCCACATGTTTATCAAAAGTCCGGGCTATATCAAAGAGCAGTTCCAGCTCCGCCTGTTTCCACTCAACCTCAGATGCTTCTTTAAAGGCAAT
>JAITNM010000054.1 GCA_031290475.1 Treponema sp.
GGGAAGACCGGAATTCTACCTGTCAGGCAATCGTCATTCCCGGCACGGACAAGGTCCTTTTGGGCGCTATCCCCCTGGAAGACATGGATTTAATCGTGGACCCCCAGGGGCGACAGCTCACTGGCGCCCACGGCGACAAAGTCGTGTGCCTGATAATGTAAACACCGCGCCGGAATTGGTAATATTCACCCTTCCCTTACACGCTCCTCCCTGCCTCCAGCGCGGCCAGGTTCATCCCGGTGAATTTTGCCGGGATCCGCTCCCGGATAACGGCAGCGATATGTTCCGCGGTAAAGGGCAGCATGCCCCGTGCCAATGCCGCCCCCAGCAAGGCCACGTTAATCACCTTTGCGCTGCCGATGCGGCGCAAGAGATTTTCCCCGGAAATAATGGCCGCCCGTTCTCCCAAACAGCGGCGGAGGTACGCTGTCATAAGCGCCGGGTCGTAGCCCGCCTTTGCGCCGTCCGCTCCTAGGGAACTGGTGACCGGCGCCACGCCCCGGTCCAGGGCGAGCAGTTTTCCTGTTGGGGAGAGGAAGGGCAGCACTCGTACCGCTTCGGCCGGCTCAAACGCGATAATTACATCCGCGCGGCCCGGCGGGATCAGGGGCGAATAAACTCCGTCCCCAAGCCTGATATGGCTCACCACCGAGCCTCCCCGCTGGGCCATGCCGATGGTTTCCGCTCCCAGGACTGAAAAGCCCCTGTTGATGGCGGCGCTTCCGATGATCCTGGCCATGAGCACCGTTCCCTGCCCGCCGACGCCGGTAATAAGACAATTCACGGTCATTGCGCGCCTCCCGGGACATTTTCTTCTGAAACAGCGTTACTGCTGACTATAGCGCCTGAAGGACAAAGGGCGGCGCACACGCCGCAGCCCGTACAGGTCACGGGGTCTATGACTACGGCTCCGCCGGGGGCAAGGGAAATCGCGGGGCAGCCGAGCCGGGAAATACAGAGCCTGCAGCGGGTGCACTTTTGCATCCTTATCCCCAGCGCCGCTCCGGCATTACCAGGCTTAGATGCCATGATGCAGGGCCCTTGAAAGATTATTGCCCGGACCCCGGTTTTATCCAGCGCCGCCGCCACCGCCTCTTTGGCGGCCTTTGTGTCAAAGGGATTCGCCTTAAGGATATGTTTTACCCCCACCGCTTCCAGAACCGCGGCAATACTGATCTTTTCCGCGGGGTTTCCGGCGGCATTCCGCCCCATTCCCGGGTGGGGCTGATTTCCGGTCATGGCGGCAGTAGAGTTATCCAGGATCACAACAATGATATCCGCGCCGTTGTAGACCGCGTTTACCACGCCGGGAATACCGGTGTGGAAAAAAGTGGAATACCCGATAAAGGCAATATTGAGGGGAAGGCGTTCCCTGTTTTTACCCCGCTCCAGAAAGGCGGACTCTGAGCGGTTAATGCCCTGGGCCATGGCGACCCCCGCCCCCATGCAGAGACAGGTATCCACCATATCCAGGGGCGGGGCGTTCCCTAAGGTGTAGCAGCCTATATCCCCTGAGTAGACCGCCTTTCTGTTCTTTGCAAACTGCCGTACCGCCTCCTTCACCGCAAAGAAACTGCCCCGGTGGGGACATCCGGCGCAGAGCACCGGCGGCCTTACCGGCAGGGCGGGAGGCTCGAAGGCCCCAGAGGGGGGGGCGCCGGAAGCCCCCGCAAGGGCGGCGCCCTGAGGAGGCTGGAGGCCGGGGGGGGCCGAAAGAGGAGCGGCGTTCCGGGGGACTCCGGCCTGGTAACAGGCCCCCCCTCCCTGGGTATTATCTCTACTTAAGAATAGTTTTACTGCCGCTTCAACGTTGGATACCTTGTTCTCCCCGGCGTTGGGCATGTCCCCGCTCAGTCTGCCCCGGATGGTTACCGGCAGATGATGGATACCTGCAAGGCAGATGAGTTCCCTTTCTATAACCGGGTCGAGTTCTTCAATGACAAGGACTTCGGAAAGGCCCTGGAGGAATTCCAACACCAACGCTGTTGGGAGCGGAACTGTGGCAACCTTGAGCAATCTGTACGCCGCCCACCCTTCCCCGTCCGCCAGGCCGTTTACCGGCAAAGGGCCGGACAAAGCCGCCAGGGCTTCCTCTGCATAGGCGTAACTTACGCCGCCTGCGGCAATGCCGCGTCCGGCCGGAACGCCGCCATCGGCAGCAATACTGTTACCGTCCGTCAAGCCCCGTATACTAAGCCGGTTGCCGCTGTAGCGGGAAAAGTCATCCGCCATGGACAGGAGATCTTTTTCGATTTGAATATGGTTCCTGTAGGCAAGGCTGGGGAAGATGACCCAGCGGCCGCCGTCTTTTTGGAAGCCCGGCGCGGCGCCCTCCCCGCCGCCAGCAAGGGACGGCAGTATTTCTACCGAAGCGTAACTGTGGCATATACGGGTAGTGGGGCGGAAGATCACCGGGCGGCCGTACTTTTCCGAGCAGTCGAAGGCGTCGGCGATCATGGCGTAGGCTTCCTCAGGAGAAGCGGGATCGAAGACCGCGAGTTTAGCGTATTGGCCAAAATGGCGGGTATCCTGCTCGGTCTGGGAGGATATGGGGCCGGGGTCATCGGCCACGGCCAGTACAAGGCCGCCCTTAACGCCCACGTAGTTAAGGCTCATAAGCGGGTCGGAGGCTACATTGAGCCCTACCTGCTTCATGGTAACCAGGGCCCGGACGCCGGAAATTGCCGCGCCGGCGGCTACTTCCAGGGCGGTCTTTTCGTTCACCGACCACTCGGCGTAGATCGCTCCCGGGCCGGCGGCGTTCCTTTCTTTTACAATAGTTTCAAGGATCTCCGTTGAGGGAGTTCCGGGGTAGCCGGTGACCACCTTAACCCCGGCGCGTATGGCCCCCAGGGCGATGGCCTCGTTCCCCATGAGTAATCGTTTCATTGTTTTAGTATACCATACCCCAAGGCCGGAAAAAAGCCTTGCGGCGGGCTATCACAGCACGCTCTGCAAAAATTGCCGGGTACGGGGATTTTCGGGGCTGCTGAACATCTGCCCGGGCTTACCCTTTTCCAGGATGGAGCCTTCGTACATGAAAACTACCGTGTCCGCGGCTTCCCGGGCAAAGCCTATTTCGTGGGTCACCACCAGCATGGTCATGCCGCCCTGGGCAAGGCTTTTCATGACGCTCAGGACCTCGCCCACCAGTTCTGGGTCCAGGGCGGACGTGGGCTCGTCGAAGAGCATGATCTTGGGCTCCATGGCCAGGGCCCGGGCAATGGCGACCCGCTGCTGCTGGCCCCCTGAAAGCTGGGAGGGGTACGCGTCAACCTTGTCCGCAAGGCCTACCCGATCCAAAAGCAGTCTTGCTTTTTCCCGGGCTTCCTCAACAGAAAACCTGCGCACATGTACCGGAGAAAGAATTACATTTTCTACCACCGTCTTGTGGGGGAAAAGGTTGAAACTCTGGAACACCATCCCTACCTCAAGGAGGGCAAGGTTCCGTTCATGGATGCCCATCTTAACCCGGTTTTCCCCGTTTGCGCAGTCAAAGAGGAGTTTATCTTCAATGTAAATTTGTCCGCTATCGATGCGTTCAAGGCGGTTGAGGGTACGCAGGTAGGTGGACTTTCCCGCCCCGGAAGGACCGATGATGCACACCACTTCTTTCTGCTCCACCGTAAGAGAAACATTTTTGAGCACCTGCAGGGGATGGCGCGACATCCGGGTATGGAAGCTCTTGCACAGATCTACTGTTTTGATCATTGACATACCGAACGCCCCCTAAACATAAACCGAGTACTTCTTTTCCAGTCTGTGGAAAATATAGGAGAACACGGCGGTGATGATGAGGTAGAGTATCATCGCGGGGATATACACCAGGGCCGAACGGGTGGAAGATTCAATGTTCCTCGTGGCCTTGGTAATGTCGATGAGGGCGATCATGGAAACCAGGGAGGCGTCCTTGAGCACCATGATAAATTCATTCCCCACAGGCGGGATGAGCCGCCTGATGGACTGGGGGATGATCACAAGCCGCATGGTCTGGGGGTAGGAAAGCCCCAGGGCTTTTGAGGCTTCAAACTGGCCTTTGTCGATGCTCTGAATCGCCGCCCTGATGATCTCCGCGCAGTAAGCCGCGGAGTTCAGGGCAAAGGCAAGAAAAGCCGGGATAAAGCGGTCAAAGAACTGATCCCCGGTCTTGATGATAAAAACCGGGGACACCATGGGCAGGGCGTAGTAAATAAAGTAGAGCTGCATGAGGAGGGGGGTGCCCCGGAAAAAGAAAACATAGGCGCTACAGCATTTATTTATCACCGTGTTTTTCGACATCTTGCCCAGGGCAAGGAAGAGGCTCAGGACCAAGCCCCCGGATACCGAAAGGATGGTTAACGCGATAGTAACCCTGGCGCCGCCCAGAAGAGGCGGTATCCAGGTTATCATCTTCTGAATAGCATCCATACAGCACTCCTTTTTACCGCCCCTGAAAACCGGGATGGAATTTCAGGGACGTGAACGGATTTCTGAACCCATCCTGACAAACAAACTACTTCCGCGCCGCGCTTACCATGTCGAACTTGAACACATCTTGGGAAAGTTTCAGCATGGTCCCGTCGGCAAAGAGCTCATCCAACGCCTTGTCAAGAGCGGCGGTCAGCGCGTCATTGCCTTTTTTGAGGCAGACGGCGAAGACCTCTTCCGCCGGTCCCTGCCAGATAATCTCGAAGGGGCTGTTTGGCGGGGCGATGTAGTCAACCGCTACCAGGCTGTCGCAGACGATGGCGTCCACCCGGCCCAGGCGCAGTTCGTCAAAGCAGTTCATCACCTTGTCGTATTCGTATTCGGTAAAGTTAACGCCCTGCGCCCTCAGTTTAGCCATGTAAAAGTCGGAAGTGGTTTCAGCCTGATAGGCAACGCTGATACCGGAAATTTCTTCGGGAGAGCGGGCCGTCACCTTCGAACCTTGCAGCAGCACCATAGACTGGGCGTTGCCGATGTAGGGCTTGGTGAAATTATGCACCACCTGCCGTTCGGGGGTAACCGTTACTGAGGACATGATGCAGTCGTACTTGCCCGTATTGACCCCGGCAAAGATCCCGTCCCACGCGGTATCGATAAATTCAACTTTGAGGCCCAATTTTTCCGCCAGGGCCTTGGCCAGCATCACATCAAAACCGATAGGGGTCCTTCCATCGGAATCGTAGTACTCCATGGGGGGATACCCGATTTCCATACCCACCGTGAGGGTCCCGCTCTTGATGGTAAGCCCTCCGGACTGCTTGCCGCCCCCGGCGTATAAGCCGGAAATGACCACCAGGGCCGCCGCCGCCAGAGCGGCAATTTTCCTAAAATTCATGTTTTCCTCCTTAGATTTTAGCTGGACAAAGTATACAATCTCACACATTTTTGTCAACGTTTAAGGAGAAAAAACACAGGGCTTGACGCCATACGGATACAAAGTACTAGGAGCCTGTCGCCTGGGAGAATTTTTGGTTCATGTTTCTGAGGCGCCGGGAAAGATCCCTGGCCAGGTTCATGATCAAAATGGAGAAGACCTTAAGATCCATTTTGGAGAGGGTATGCAGGGCGGAGTTGGAAAGATACATAAGCTTGGTAGGCGCTAGGGCCTTAATTGACGCCTCGGTGGCCATTATGTCCAGCACTTCCATTTCTCCAAAGGTGGTGCCTTCCTCAAATTCGAAGAGCCGGACCCCGTTCTTCTCGGCCTCCGCCTTACCCTCCAGGATGAAGTATATCTTGTCGTTGGGCTGCCCTTC
>JAITNM010000253.1 GCA_031290475.1 Treponema sp.
TAATCCTGCAGCTTGCCTTCATCAATAAAGTCCGCGGTCATGTCCGCCATAGCGCCTCTTCCGGCGTAGCTCATAAGATCGACCCGTTCCTGGAGCTGGGCGGTGATCTGGGTTGCAAGATGGCTGGAGCTTTCCTTAAGAAAATTTTCCGTTTCCCGTGAGGAAGTAGTGCGGAAGGAATTGATGAAAACAGCCCCCAAGACAAGAACAATAGCAAGTACCCCCGCGAGAAATATCCCCAAAAATACGGTAATCAGAGAATGGCGCTTGCTAAGCATATTAACCTTCCCGGTAAGTTCTTGCGATTTTTCTAATTTTTGATCGTGCTCTACTTGTTTGTATTATTTTCAAAAATTTATGATTTTATTCTATCAATTTTTAGAAATATTGTCAATAAATCCGGCCGGATTCAATAAGGCGCCGCGCCCTCCCCCCCCTTGTCTTTTTTACACAAGTCCCGGTATAATTATCCGGGAACGGCGAAGGCTGTTCTATCCCATCTTTAGGAGGAAATGCCATGTCCGATTCGGACGGCGGTAGTAGTAGGTACCAGACCATCGGTGTTACCGACGCACAGCGCTTTTTAGTCGTTGCGGCGTTTCCTTTCGTGAAGCAAGCCGGTTTTTAGGGCGGTTTTTTCCTCCCCTGTGAACGGCGTTCCGGAATGACGCCGCGCCATAGGAGAATCATTATGATTGTAATCCGTACTCAGGGACAAACGGGGTTCACCGTAGCGGAAACGGTGGGCAAGGGCTGCTGGATTGACGCCCGGGATGTGACCAAAGAGGATATTGTCCGCCTGGAAAAGGAATTCCACATTGCGAATGAACTGCTTACCGACATCATGGACGCCGATGAACAGGCGCGGATTGAAAAAGAAGATGACTATACGGCGATCATCGTCCGGCTTCCGGTGTACGATGAACGGTATGAGGTGTCCCATTTCACCCTCCCCCTGGGGATCATCCTCTTTTCCGACAAGATTGTTACGATCTGCCAGCGTTCCAGCGACGCCCTGGAAGATCTGGTGAAACACCGGATCAGGGGTTTTGATATCCGCAACAAGAGTACCTTTGTGCTGAACCTCCTGGGACGGGCGGCCTTTACCTTTCTCAAAAGCCTCAAGGAACTCAACAAACGGACCAATATTATCAAGGATGAGCTGCAGCGTTCTATAAAGAACTTTGAACTGATTCAGCTTCTTTCCGTCCAGAAATCCCTGGTGTATTTTACTACGAGCATTAAAACCAACGAGTTGCTTTTGGAAAAACTTCAGAAGTCTTCCCTGATCCGGTTTAAGGAGGATGAAAAGGAACTTTTGGAAGATGTGGTAACCGAAAACAAACAGGCTATCGAAATGGCCAACATCTATTCATCAATTCTCACGGGAACCATGGACGCCTTTGCCAGCGTCATTTCCAATAATCTCAATATTGTGATGAAGCGGCTTACCATTGTTTCTATCGTCCTGATGATCCCGACCCTGATCTACAGTTTTTTTGGGATGAATGTGCTCCTTCCCTTTGAGACCTCCCCCTGGGCGGGAACGGGGATCATCGCGGTGAGCCTCTTCGCGGCGGTTGCCGGCGCAATTGTACTCAACTCCGACAGAAAACGGAAAAAGATAAGCCCCAAGATCATGCCCTATTCCCATATTACAGGAGTCCATTAATGATTGATATCAGGAGCGATACCGTTACTGTTCCAACAGAAGAAATGCGCAGGGCCATGGCCGAAGCGGAAGTGGGGGACGATGTATACGGGGATGATCCCACCGTGAACCGGCTGGAAAAACTGGGAGCTGAAATGGTTGGAAAAGAGGCGGCGGTTTTCGTCCCCTCCGGGACCTTCGGGAATCAGCTGGCGCTTTTTACCTGGTGCAAACGGGGAACAGAAGTGCTGCTCGGCGAGGAGTGCCACATCATCCAGCACGAGGCGGGGGCGGCGTCGGTTATCGCCGGGGTGCAGACCCGGCCCATACCGGCCCCCTCCGGGGTGCTGGGCGAAAAGGCTCTCACAGAACGGCTCCGGAAGCGGGAACTTCACTTCCCGGAGACTTCCCTCATCTGCATTGAGAACGCCCATTCCCTGGGCCGGGTAGTATCCCTGCCGGACATGAATACGGTACGGAAAGTTGCCGGCGCCTGGGGCCTGCCGGTACACCTGGACGGCGCCCGGCTGTTTAACGCCGCTGCGGCCCTGGGGGTGGATGCCGCCGCCCTTGCCGCCCCGGCGGACTCGGTGATGTTCTGCCTGTCGAAGGGGCTCTGCGCGCCGGCAGGCTCCCTGCTCGCGGGAAGCCGGGAATTTGCGGACGAAGCCCGGATGAAGCGGAAGATCATGGGCGGGGGTATGCGCCAGGCGGGGATACTCGCCGCGGCGGGGATACTTGGCCTTACCAAACAGGCGGGGCTTTTGGCGGAAGATCACGCACGGGCGAAACGGCTTGCTGAAGGCCTTGGGGCTATACCGGACATAGGGGTAAAGAGCGAAGAGGCGGACATCAACATGGTATTCTTCAGTTACGAACCTGCGCGAGACACGGAAACTGCTTCGCGGATAATGCGGATCTTTGAGAAGCATCAAATCCGCATTAATCCCCCGGAAGGGGGCGTCTTCCGTTTCGTTACCCACTACTGGATAGGGGACGCGGAACTTGAGGCGATCCTTGACGCAAGCCGGGAGGCATTCAGTTTATGAAACCTTTTTTGGAAGAACGCAGACAGCGATTATACGACAAGATGGCCCAGGAGAATATCGCCCTCCTGATGTTCGAAGATGCCGAAGGCCGCAGGGACCCGGCCATACGCTGGCTTACCGGCCACCCCGCAGACGCCCTGCTCTTCCTCTCGGTAGAGAGGAAATCGCTCCTCATTCCCTGGGACAGCAATATGGCTGTTTTCTACGCGGAAGCCGACACGGTTATCCCCTACTCCCAATTTGAAAGACAGCCCGTTAAGGCGCTGCGGGAGGCCGCGGCGTTCATGAAGACCCCCTTCGGTTCCCGGCTTGAAATTCCCCCGATCACCTCCTACACAACTTTCCTCAAATACGTAGAAGAACTAAACGATTTCGATGTTCTCTGCCGGAACGATGGGCTGCATGGGGCAACAAAGGAACTGCGGCTTATCAAGGATGATGAGGAGATAGGAATTTACCGGAAAGCGGCGAAGATCACCAATGAAATAATCGATCTGCTGGAAAAAATGGTATGTTCCGGAAAACTTAAAACCGAAACCGATGCCGCCCTGTTTATTGAAGCCGAATGCCGCAAGCGGGGCTGTGAGGGCACAGGTTTTGAAACCCTGGCGGCGGGTCCCGAGAGGAGTTTCGGCATCCACGCCTTCCCGGCCTATACCGGCGCCGAGTTCGCCACCCAGGGTTTATCTATCCTGGACTTCGGCCTTAAATACAAAGGGTATACCACCGATGTGACCATGACCTTTGCCCGCTCTCCTCTCAATAAATCACAGGAAAAACTCTTAAACCTGACCGAGAAGGCTTACAAGCTTGCCTTCTCCATGGTGAGAGCGGGGGCAAGCACCATGGAAATCGCCGGGGCGGTAGACAGCTTTTTCGGCAAGTCAAAGAAAGCCATGCCCCATTCCCTGGGGCATGGCATAGGCCTTGAAACCCACGAAGCGCCATTCCTGCGGGACCGGCCGGACAACGACCGGCTGCTTAGCGCAGGGATGGTGTTCACCCTGGAACCAGGTCTCTACGATCCTGTTCATGGCGGCTGCCGTCTTGAAAACGATATCCTCATCACCACAGAAGGGGTGGAAGCGCTCACCAACTCGCGTATCGTCCGGCTCTAAGGAGCGCTGATTTATGCCCGGTTGCATAAATCGGCGCTCCTTTAATTTAGACCGATTTTCCAAGAGCTTGTTTCGAAACTAACCGGGTTTTGGAACAAGTCCACCTCTCTTATTTCGGCTGACAGGTTTTGGGATAATAGGTAGTTGAGAGTATGCGTATTTCTCCGCCTGCATAAGAGTGGGAAATTTCTCCCGTCCCCGTCCAGCCTATAAACTTACCGGTGGCAGTATTGTTTCCGTAATTGAGAATATACGAAGCGCCGCAAGGAATGAGCATTTCACGCCAGGAATATACGTATACTTTGTAATCAAACTTAAAGAAATCACAGGTTTCACTGGCGGCGTCTCCGTACTGTTCCCCCCTGAGGTTATGCCAGCAATAGCGTCCTGAATTGAGGAATATCTGTTCATAGTAGTGATTGGGACTGTAGATAATAAGAAGCCGCTGCCCGATAAGATCCCTTGTCCGTTCCGGTTTAAAGCCGCTTGCCTGGGCGCCGCCCAGCTTTCCTACATAGTATGTTTGTACCGCCCGGCATTCTCCGGATACAGGTTTTTCCCTTGCCACCGCATGGACACCCAGGGCGCGGTAGGTTTTAAAATTGAAGAATACTGAAAAATCTTCGTTTACCGGGTCCAGCATCCGGCATCCCAAAAAAAAGATATCATTATTGATCTGAAATACTGTAATTCCGCAGGGCTGTTTTTTACCGTCAATTATACAACTGGTCTCTCCCGGTTCTATGTTAAAACTTACCGCAAATTTACAGGGACGGAGGTCCTCTCCTATCCCGCCTTCTTCATCAAAAGAAAAGCTTTTTGTTGTCCCCTCAAGCAGTTTAGTTGCAGGCTGGAGATTGGTCATAAGGCCGGACCGAAAATCATCCAGGTTTTTCCATCCCCCAGGGGCATTGTTATCGTGCACCAATATTCTTACCTCCTAAAATTACGGGGTGTTTCTTCGCCCCGCAGTACTCTCAACGCTCCTTTTGCCGGTGCGTCCATTTCGTTCTCCCCTGTGTTGATTTTTTCATGGAATTAGAAAGGGGGATTGTATTTTCCGGTTTTACCTGAAAAAAATTTGAAACGGTCATTTTTAGCGGCGGTTGTTCGGCGACTAAGGTTTCCGAACAACTCCATTATATTATTGACAAGAAATATCATATCATTTATACTGATCTTTATATTATAAGGACAGGGGACAGCATGAAGATTATAATTTTGGATGGTTTCAGAGAGAATCCCGGAGACTTAAGCTGGGATGGCTTTAAAAACTTAGGGGATCTCACTGTTTATGACAGGACCCCGGAAGACAAGATTGCAGAACGGATAGGAGATGCCGGCGTTGTTATTGTCAATAAAACGCCAATCAAAAGGGAAACTTTAGAAGCCTGCACAAATATAAGATATATCGGCGTTCTGGCGACAGGTTATAACATTGTAGATGTGGCGGCGGCGAAAGAAAAGAGGATAGCGGTTACCAATATTCCCACCTATGGCACCATGGCGGTAGGTCAATTCGCCATCGCCCTGCTCCTCGAAATTTGCCACCATGCCGGGCACCATGATCATGCGGTGCATAAGGGCAGATGGGAGAACGATCCTGACTGGTGTTTCTGGGATTATCCTCTGATAGAACTCGCCGGTAAGACTCTGGGCATTATTGGTTTTGGCCGAATAGGACAAACGACAGGGAATGTAGCCCGGGCCTTGGGTATGCGGATTATTGCCTTTGATGAAATTGAGAATGATACGGGGAAGGCTATTGCTGAATACGTCTCTCTGGATACGTTATTTACCAAGTCGGATGTAATAGCGCTCCATTGCCCGCTTTTTCCTTCCACCCAGGGAATTATTAACAAAACTACTATTGCCCAAATGAAGGATGGGGTAATAATTATTAATAATTCCAGGGGTCCCCTTATTGTGGAAAAGGATCTGGCGGATGCCCTCAATTCCGGTAAAGTTTTTGCGGCAGGAATTGATGTGGTTTCTGAAGAACCTATCAAGGGCGATAATCCCCTGCTCGGGGCGAAAAATTGTTTCATTACCCCGCATATCTCCTGGGCGCCAAAAGAGAGCCGGCAGCGGCTTATGGATATTGCTCTGGATAACCTGAAAGCCTTTATAAACAATAATCCCCAGAATGTAGTTAGTGTCTGTCCATAAAGTCGGTTACTTTAGTTAACAAATGAGGGAGAAACAAAATATTTTCCACTGGCAGTTGTTCAGGTCCTGAGGTTTCCGAACAGTGAAACCAGGAGGAAACCGGCGGATTATTTCGAAACTGTTCACAACTGTCTAAATGCTGATTTGCAAGAACCCGCTGTGCGTGGGAGACTCTGGGGCGGGGAGAGTTATTTTCCTTGACTTTACAATTTTGATAGTATATCATAATGTAAACGCCCCTCTGTTGCAAACAGGGGCGGTTAAACAGGGACTAAAAAATGGATGCCTTTATGTCTATGACCGATATTCTTAGAGAGTTGCAGAATATTTCTTCCCCATTCCAGCCTTCAATTAATAAACTGACGCGTAACTACAAAGAGATAAAGAATGACTGGAACACCTTAAGCATCAAGAAAGGCGCTCTGTATTATCAATTCAACACTTCCGCGAATGAGAATGAATGTACTTTTCAAATAGTTCCGGATGCGTGTTTTAATATTTTGTTTGAATGCGGTCCGGTAAATCCGGAATCGGACCGCGGCATTCCGGCCGAACCTTCCGGCAACGGACTTAATGCCGGTGAATTAAACATATCAATGCCGGCTTTTTCCGGGCCTTTTTTTGAAACAAAAACACTAATACTGAAACCAAACACAGAATATTTCGGCTTTAAACCATATTCGATCCTGGGCCTTAAAGCGGAAAAAATCCCATTACTCGAACTGGTGAATTCCTATACCGATCTGACAAAAGCCTATCCCTCGGCCGAACGCCTGATCCAGGAAATTGCAAACACCAAGAATTTTGACCAGCGGATTGAACTGTTTAATAACTTTTCCAACAACTATATGATCAATCACAATTATTATCCAACATTTGTTGATTATTTTACCGCTATCATCTGTTCATCCAAAGGGGAGATCTTATTCAACGAAACGCAGCAGATAACAGGCTATTCAAACCGATACAGCCGGGAACGGTTTAAAGAAATCTGCGGCTATTCGCCGAAGAAGTACAGCAGCATTATGCGTTTCCAAAAAGTGCTTAAGAAACTCTTTCACAGTAATTACTGCGACCTTTCTTCACTGGCGGTGGACAACGGGTATTTTGATCAGGCCCATTTTATCCACGATTTTAAGAAATATACCATGACTTCTCCCGAAAGGTTCCGCAAAGCATTTAAATGAAAAGCTTCCCTACCCGTCCGTTCCGATAAGGGTCTTTAAGGCGTCCACTACTTCCAGCCCCTTTAAATCCGCTTCCGCCAGGAATTCAGCTTCGCCCCCCTCATCAGGCCGGTAGCGTATAACGAGCCTGGGCTGGGAGGAATAGAGTACGCGCTTCCACCAGGACTTCTCGGTTAAATATTCAACGCCAATGAGGCGATCCCGGGGAATAAAAGCGGTTTTTTCCTGAGGCGCGGCGTCCCCGGAGTTGCCCCGGGCCAGGGCCTGAAGCCACCCGTCCTGGGGGAAGTGGTGGAACCGGAAGCCCCCGGATGTGGCAATAAGGAGCCCCCAAAGGGGTCTGAAATTAGCCCGGCGGGACCACGAAAAGACCGGGGGAGCGCCCGAAACTTCGCCCGGCGTCCCGCCGTCGAATTCGGCCCAACCGGCAAGGTAACGGCCCAAGCCGTTTGCCAGGATCTTTTCCCCGTACCGGGCAGCGTAGTCTTCCCAAAACTGCTCCGGGCTTCTTGACGGGGAGCGCTTAAAAAAAATGCTCATATTATGAGTATAAATATAAAATCTTTTTCTGTTAAGCTCCTTTCGGCTTAAAGAAAAAAGGTAAAAAAATCGATATATTACTATATAATTATGATAAAATTTGACATTACCAAAGAATGGCTTCTCCTGGTTCCGCCGGAACTGACTTCCTCCCAACCGGCGGTCTCCGATTTATCCCGTATCATCGGTTTACTTCGCGCCCAGTCCCGTTCTCCCCTGCCCCCTCCCCAGGTTCAGGATGCGGCCGCGCCGGTGGATTCCCAAATTCCGGTTATCGTGCTGAACGCGGAGCAGGGAGCGGCTTCCAACGGATTTTCCTGGCGGTTCGGTATTGGCCGGATTGAAATATTTGCCGCCTCGGAACGGGGTCTCTGTAACGGGATCTACGATTTTTTAGCCGCCCTGGGGGTAAAATGGCCGAAGAGCGGCGGGGAAACCCTTCCCCCGCCCCATCCTGATCATCCCCTGGAGTACCCGCTTAAATCGGCCAGCGCTTATCAGCCTTCGGTAAAGGACCCTGCCCAAAGACGGCGCCTCGTGATCACCAGGGAAACCCCATTGAAAAACCGGGGGGCCCTGGTAATCTGGGCGGCGCGCAACGGGATAGACGCCCTGGCGCTGCCCCTTTGGGAAAGACAATCAATTGGAAGATCCGCCGGAAAAATCCGCGGCAACCGGGAAAGCCTTATGAACCTGGCAAAACAGTATGCCATGCACGTGGAGGCGGGAGGCTGGGATCTGGCCGGCCTGGTACCGAGACGGAACTTTTTTTTCCGGAGAGAAGTTTTCCGCATGGACGAGGGCAAACGGATCAAACAGTACAATTTCTGCCCTACCAATCCGGATACCATTGGCATTCTGAAAGAAGAAGCCCGCAGGCGTTTCCAGTACTGGATAGGGGCAAAAACGGAGATCTTCCACCTCTGGCCGGACCGCGGCGCGGAGCATACCTGGTGTTCCTGCCCCAGCTGCAGGGCCTTTTCCCGGGAAGAACAGAACCGCATCGCCGTTAACACCGCCGCGGACATACTGGCGGAAATAAACCCTGAAGCCGCGATTTCCTATTACGAAAACACCGAAAGCGCCAATCCGGCCGATGTCAGTCCCCGGCCGAATATGTTCATATTGCAACTTTTGCCCGGTGATGAAGGGGCTGAAAAAACAGGGCTGTTTCTTGCGTAAATCTGCTATGCCTTAAAGGAAGAACCTTCACGAGCCATATAAAACTCCAGTGGCGGTACGGCGGCGGCGGTTGAACCGGCTATAAAATCACGGTATTTGGATTCCAATTCGGAAAGCCGGGCATCGGTCCTGGCAGGATCGTGGTGGAAACCGATGAGCTTCTTTACCCTGGCTTTGACGGCGGTGTCGATGGTCTGCTCAAAGCAGGAATGCCCCCAGCCCTGCTTGGTTTTGTATTCTTCGGCGGTATACTGGCAATCGTGAATCAGTATATCGGCGCCTTCAAAAAAACGAAACAGCCTTTCATTTTCCTCCCTGGCGACTTCCTCTCCTTCCAGGGCCGCCGTCTCATCATAACCGGGATCATCCGGATCGGTGGAAAAAACATTCCGGAAAGGTTCTGAATCAAAGGCGGTAACGATAGATTTTCCCTGGTACTCAAAACGGTACCCCAGACAAAGAATGGGATGATTCAGGTGTTTGGTGATCACCTTAAGGCCGCCTCCCATGTCTAAAGTTGTTTCACGAATCCGCTGGTA
>JAITNM010000059.1 GCA_031290475.1 Treponema sp.
TTTTGACAAAGCCGGCTAAAAAAAGGGAGCAGACGGTGAATCTAGACAATATAAAAACACGTATCGCGGAACTCCCGTCCGGTAAAGACTTTACGGTGAACAGCAAGAACCTCGCCTCCCTGAATATGGCGGAGACCCTGCTGCGGGATAGTTTTGGGGTCAGGGAGCTCGGCATCACCGGTCTAAGCAAACAGGCGGATAATACCGCCTTTTCCGGTAAAACCGGGGCCATTACCTTCCTGGGCGCTAACTTTCAGTCCGCCGATATAACCTTTTCTTTTAGTGAGGCAAACAATTTCCTGATTATGGAAGCCGGTATCACGCTGCCCGGCGAACTAAACCCTTTTACGGGGATATCCGGCGCGTTTAGTATTACCGGTTTGGCGTTTTCTTCAACCATAAACGAATACCTTCAGAAAACAGCGGGACATATCAGCGCTAATATCAATATTGATAGCGGCAAGCTGAGTCTGCCTGTTGAAGTATCCTTCATGTACGCCTCCTCCCATTGGTCAATAGCGGCAAAGGCCGCTTCGGGAAATGACCATACTGTCTCCATCGCCGATATAGTAACGCTCCTGGGGGTAGAAAAGCAGGAAAACCTTCTCCCTCAGAAAGTCGTGGACATTATTAATAGCCTGTCTATAACAGGGCTGCGCATCGGCTTTGACAATGAACAAAAAACTATTGAGTCCTTTGAAATTGGCCTTGCTATAACTCACGATAAACCCTGGGATTTAATGGACGGACTTTCATTGGGCGATTTGAAGCTTGAGCTGTCCGTGGACAGGCGGTGGCAGCCGGACGCGGAGAATGCGCCGGATTCACCGGATGTTGACGTTACGGTGAATTTCTTTGCCGCTGTCGAAGTTCTGAACACTACCGTGCCGATCCTGGTAATTTATTCAGGCCGGGATAGTACTTTCTCAGCATCGATAAAACAAAAATTAAAACTGGGGAGCCTGGATGATCTGATCAAATTCACCGGGCAGGCAAAGATCGCCGATCTTGTTCCGCAGGATTATGCTGTTGGCGAGCTCTACCTGGAGAGCCTTTTCTTGCAGCTTGGCGTTCAGGGATTGGATTCTTTCAGTGTTGAAATAGGCATGGAACATCCTCTGGACATTATGGGTGTGTTTTCCGTAGAGGATATAAACGTTGCCTACAGTATGTATACTGATACAACGCAAGCCGCAGACGGGCAAAAAAATTACCAAGTCGCGTTGATGGGTTCCTTCACGCTGGGCTCCCTGCCTTTTGGCGTTGAGGCGGCGAAACAGTCAAACGGCAGTTGGATAATAAGCGCCTATACCAGGGGGCCTGATGAAATACTCATGGCGGATCTGCTTGCGGCGCTGCCCAACAAAATGTTCCCGTCAGATATTCCCCTGCCGAAAATTGGGCTTGGGAGTATACGCCTGAATTATACCGGTGGTGAAAATCGTTTTACTTTTGACGCCTTTGCCTTTGTTAATGCAGACTACGACAATTATATCAAGTTTGAATACCTCAACGCCACATTTGCCCTGGAATGTAAAAAAGAAAACAATAGCTGGAATATTTCGGGGGCTATAAAGGGGAATGTATCGGTTTTCTCCTGCGTATTCTCGATAGATCTGCAATTCGGCAAGGATAAAAGCACAATGACCCTCGCCTTAATTGATGATCCTAAAACCTTCAACCTGATAAATTTCTGCCGTGCTTTGGGCTTGACCGATTTCAATCTTCCGGACGGCATAAATCTTTCCCTCAAGGACCTGAACTTAAGTTACGATTTTAAAACCGGGGAATTGGAATTTACCGCCGAAAATGGCGATGGCGGCAAGCTGTATTTCCAAAGCAAGCTCGTAGAAAAAGAGCGGCGTTATGTCTTTGGAATGGAGATCAAGTTTGACCTGGGCTTGGGCGGGCTTCCGCTGGCAGGCGCCGCAGGCGGGCTCGACAAGGTGCATATCAAGGATCTCAAGATCATCGCCCTGAACTATAACGATGACGCCCTGGTGATTCCCGATATATTGACTAAAACAAAATTCGACAAGGGCTTATATCTGGGGTCGAGCCTCACCCTTCCGGACAAGGTTATGCCCCTTTTGCTGCCCCTTCAGGGAAGCGCCCAAAAAACAACGAGGGCTGACGCCGCCGGTTCCGGAGTGGTGATAAACATCAATAAAAACATCGGCCCCTTTGCCTTCAAGAAACTCCATATCGCTTATACGGGTGGAAGATTATCCTTTGGGCTGGATGCAAGTTTTACGGAGAGCGCCCTTACCTTTGCGCTTGACGGGCTTGGAATGGCCTGCGATATCAAAGGCGGTGATCCTTCCTTTAACCTTTCGGGGCTTTCGGTGGATGTGAATACCGGTTCCGTAAGTATTGGGGGCAGTTTTCTGCGGGTTGACGATACTACCTATACCGGAGAGTTGCTTCTGCAAATGGGAGATTACGCGTTGACCGCAATCGGGTCCTATACCGCAAAGCCGGTTAAGTCGGTGTTTGTTTTTGCCCTGCTCAAGGCAAATTTGGGCGGTCCGCCCTGTTTTTTCATCACCGGGGTAGCCGCAGGTTTTGGATACAACCGGAATCTTACGGTTCCTGATATAAACGGGATTGAAGATTATCCTCTGATCAAGGCTGTCCAGGGGAGAATTCCAGAGAGCGATATAACCGATCCGGAGAAAACCCCCTTTAAACCGCAGCTTGACAGTAATTGGTTTGCCGCGGGAATTCTTTTCAATTCCTTCAAAATGATAAATTCCACAGCTATCCTCACGCTCTTAATAGCCCGGGATACGGAAATTAACCTTCTGGGGCGTAGCGTCTTGCAGATCCCTTTTGACTCTTCGGCAAAACAGGAATCAACGCCGGTTGCTTACGCAGTTCTACTGCTAAAGGTTTCCTTCAAACCCGCAAGTGGGCTTGTTTCAGCCGAGGCGGCTCTGTCCAGCGAATCTTATGTCCTTTCCAAGTCTTGCCGCCTTACCGGAGGTTTCGCGTTTTATTCCTGGTATAGCGGACCCCATACCGGTGATTTTGTGGTAACCTTGGGGGGATATAACAGTATCTATAAAAAGCCGGCCCATTATCCTGATGTACGCCGTTTGGGCCTGAGTTGGCAGATCACCGGCGATCTTTCCGCCCAGGGGAGCCTGTATTTCGCCCTTACCCCGTCCTGCGTCATGGCCGGGGGCAGCCTCACGCTCAATTTTGCTATCCCCCATGTAAAGGCATGGTTTGATATGCGGCTTGATGTTTTTATCCGGTGGAAACCCTATTTCTACGATTTTTACGCGGATATCAGCCTGGGGGTTAAGGTTAACCTCTGGATATGTTCCCTTACCCTGGAACTAGGATGTAATCTCCACATTTGGGGACCGGAATTTGCCGGCAACGCCCGGGTAAAGCTATGGTGTATCAGTTTTACTATCAATCTTGGCTCCGATGCCCAGTCATCCCGAAGCGATCTTTCCCCGGATGAATTTATCGCATCCTTTCTGCCTCAGGGCGGGGATGTTAAAAAAAGCCCATCCGGTTCCGACGGAGCTTATCAGGGTTGTACGGTACAGTTCCGCGAAGGCTTGCTCAAGGAGCGGAAAACCGGCGCCGGACAAACGAAAACGGTTTGCTGTGCAGACCGGCTCAAGATCGTTACCGGCTCTCTGGTTCCCTCAACCAGCCTGCAATTCAACGGCACGGCGGTTGATACCGTCATTGATGGACTGTTTATACGCCCCTGCGGTATCGCCCTGGGCAACTCGATACAAAAGGTCTCGTTGAAAAAAGACGGCGTCACGGTAACATCCGGGCAGATATCTGTAGAGAGCATACGGCAAAAAATGCCTGCGGCGCTTTGGGCTCCCCCGGATTATAACGATGAGACTATTGATACCTACACGGGTATTCTCATAGCGTTAAAAAGCGCTGATTATTATAGTATCAGTTTTGGGGATATTGTCGACGAGATCCCGATCCCCTTTACGGTACAGATGCCGCCTCAACTGCCCTCAAGCAAATATATTCAGGATCAAGCCTATGCTGAAATCCGTAAAACCGCAGGGGGCGACGCGGACAGGAACCGTAAAACTCTTCTTGAAAGTCTTGGAGAGTCAAGCTGTTCCATTGATTTGAGCCGGACCGCCGCTTCTCCGGAATCGGTCTTTTGCGTTAGTCCTGCGCTGGTAAGCATTGGAGGAGAACTGTGATTGATAATAACGGACAAGCGCCGGCAGCCGTACAGGTCTTTGCGGAGTCCTGTCTGCCGGTATTACAAAGTGGTGAATACACCATTGCGGTTTCACAGACCACAAAGGCTTTGGGAAATTCCAATGATACGGTAAAAACATTTACTATTGAGGGTCCCCGGTTTAGTCTATTGCCAGAGGAAATTAACAGTGTCTACCCTCCGTCAGGCATGAAGGGCAGTTTTGATCTGTCCCTTCCCCATATCGTATTTAACCGGAAAACCCTGCCCTGGGAGCGTGCTCTTGAAGGGCCTTCTCCCGTTCATGTTGAGAAAAAGGCGGCGGCTCCGGTAAAACAACCGCCCTGGATGGCTTTACTGCTCTTTTGCGGTAATGAGGTCCCTGAAAAGCGGACCGGAGAAGTGGGAAAGGTATTTGCCGGTTCTCTGGAAGACACCTATTTCCCTGCCCTGAATTTCGGGGACGAAGAGAAAAGCGAGCTCTGTACTTATATTGACATTGACACCCATACTTTTAAAAATATCGTTCCCTGGCCGGATGAACTGGCCTTGTTGAGTCATGCGAGGAAAATCGATCCCGCGTTAAAACGGGCAGCCGCAGACGATGGCGAATGGAAATCGGTAATTGTTGGCAACAGACTGCCCTCTGCCTCCGCGGAAGGCCTTTTGTGCCGGGCTTGTCTGGTTTCCCTTGAAAATTTTGGCGACTATGAAAAAAGTCCGGCTATAGACGCAAAACAAAAGGTACGGTTAGCAGTACTTTACAGTTGGGATTTTTACTGTTGTGTTGAAAAATATCACCTGGAAGAACTTTTCAAAAATCTTTCGGTAGATGCGTATACCCTTCATTCGGAGGAGATGAACAGTGACGCGGCGGGGATCATTCAGAACGGGTATGTGCCGTTGGAACATACCCTGCGCAATGGGGATACGGCGGTTTCATTTTACCGGGGGCCCCTTGTTCCGTTACAACTGAAAAAAACCATGGTTCCTGTTGATAGCGGGGATAGTCTCTACCGCTACGATCCGCGTATTGGTATTTTTGATGTATCCTATGCCGCGGCTTGGCAGCAGGGAAGGCTCCTTGCTTTGGCAAATAAATCAATAGCGCTCAAGCTGATGCGGTTGCGGAAAAAGGCTGTTCACAGGCTTCACCGCGAAGCGGCAGGGGAGCTCTTTAAACGCGGGTTCACCTATGCGGAAAAATTTGATGGTATAGCCGGTACGGGCGCTCAAAACGCCGATTTTCGTTTTGGAACCGCAGTACTCTCCTGTCTTGAAGAAAATTTGGAGAAAAAATTATGAATACCTGGTTTAAGCCGGAGATCCTTGCTGAACATGAGGGCAAGGTAATCCGGGAGGATGCGGCGCTTGCGGAGCAGCAGCTGAAGGATATCTATGATACCGATGAAGAAATAGAAGAATTTCTGGCTTCTCTGCATCTGTTAGAAAATCTGCCTATAGATAATATTGTTCCCGATGAACGGCTCCTGCCCCCTGAATCGTTACGTTTTTTTTATATCGATTCCAATTGGATAGCGGCCCTTGTGGACGGCGTACAAAGCATAGGCAGAACCGGCAGCCGTGATACAAAACTGGATAATGTACTCCATAAGCATCTTTTCAAAACTTCTTATCATCGCTCCCTTTCTTCACGAAGCAGGAGATTTGCTCTGGCTCCCCCGTCTCCAAGTACGGACGAAATCCGTACCGGATTCCTGCTGCGCTCAGAGCTTGTCCAGGGCTGGCCGGGACTTGAGGTGCAATGTTTTCAGGATGGCAGGGTTCTGGATATGCTCAGGCATGATATTCTTGGTGGTGATGTGATGTTGTGCATTGTGGAAGGAATACTGGATGAGATAACGCTTACCCAGGGCGCAGAAAGCCCTTACTTTGGTTTTGTGGAAAAGGAAGAAGGCAAGCCGGTATTACCTCTGGTATCTCTCAAGGATGGGGAACTGGGACAATCCATAAATACGGATGAACCTATCCTATTCAGGACAGGGCTCGCCGGGGTACTTGATATAAGAACCCTGGCAGACAAGATAGAAAATACCCTGGTCCAAAAACAGAAACAGGGGGAGACTTTTTCCTCGGCGGAATTCGGCGTTGAACTGGCGCATCACCGTGCCAGGGCGCGGATCAACGGCAGGCAGGTATCCCAATGAACTTTGATAAAAACTCAAAACAATTACTGGTCCCGATTGTACTGGAAGCCATGCGTGTAGGCAGCCGCAAGAGTGATACCGATTTGTATGTTGACATGACCCCCGATTATGCGGCTATGGTTAACAATCCCCCCTTTAGCAATGCTGTTACCAACGGTTTTTTTACTACCATAAACCCCAACCCCGGAGTATATCTCCACTGGACCATGCCCGATGCGCTCCTTCATGGCATGGCTGACGATACGAATATGAATTTTCCTGCCTTGCCGAACCGGTGGATCGTACAACGGCTGTCTTGTGATGGGGATACCATAAAAAGGGCCGCATGGCTTATTGAGAGCGACTTTGTTACCAATGAAGCGGGTCAAGCGGAACCGGCAAAGACAACTATACCAACGTTCCTTTGGGATGAGGCGGCGGGGCTCTGGACCGGCGCCGGACAAACAGGTGAAATATTCGGCTATTTGGGTGATTGTCGTGAATACGGTCTGCCTTTGGAGAAAAAAGGGTATTACCTTGACAAGCTTACCGCTGTTGGATATGGGAATCCCCTTTTTGCGGCCTTTTACCCTTATTGTCAATCGGTATTTGGTTTTTATGACAGCTTGGAAAATATGCCTGCGGGAAGTTACAGTTATCTGGTCACCGGTTATTATGAAGATCCGGCGCAGGACCCCCTGTATCATGCCTCAGTGGATACATTGCCGGCTCTCGCCTGGAAATACGCCGGGACAGAAACGCTGCCCGATACGGTATGCTGTCATGGACTGGTACGGGGTGTGGATTGGCAGGGACCGGATCAATACTATCCAACCGGCGCGCCAAAGGATACCGTGGATGTCTCCATTGGTAATACTTCCGCGGAAGCTCTTTCTGCGCTCTTGCAGGATAAATTATCTGATATTCCCGGCCTGGAACGGATATTGACGGCGCTTCAATACAACCATCTGCACGATATGGACGATGCCGGTAATTCCGATGCCCTTATCGATCTGGAATATACCCTCCATGGAAAGCAGTTTACCCCCGAAGAAGGCAGGCATATCTGGACCCTGCGGCGCCTTGCTGAAGGCGGCGGGCAAAAGGACCTTACAACAGAAGAGGCTCTGGACTTCAGCCGTTTGAATACGCTGCAGGATGAATATGATTCTCTTTTGGAAACCGCAGACTCCCTCAGGGAACAGATTTATTTTGCATGGTGGAAATATGTACTCGCCAATGATGATCCTTTTGCCGAGGGCAGAAAAACTGTCCGGGACGCACGGTTCCTAAAAAAGTTCTATCTTGAAAAATCAAAATTATCCGATCCTGAAGATTACCGCAAGCAGATACAGGGATACCTGGATCAGTTGAGCGGTATTGATGATAAAACAAAACAAAATCAAACGGAAATAACTGATATTGTTCAAAAACTTACGGCCGCTTTAGAATCAAAAAATCTTACTCTACAGAAACAGAGGGGGGAACGGTATTATGCTCCTAATCCGCCCGTACTTGTGCTCTCCGGCGCCGGGGTTAAACGGGCTTTCAAACAAGGTTTTCAATCTGATAATGACGGCCTTTTGCCATGCCGGGAGGATTGTATAGCTTTTATAGACCTGTGTATCGGAGACAGGAAGATTTCTATCACGGCGGAGGAAGTTTGCGCTCTTTTTTCCCCGGCCAGGCAATCCCTTCCGGAAATAGTGGAACTGCTTTTAGCCGAGGCGGTAATGCTTGATGATACTTTTGCCGGCGTACTCAGTGTATCGGCATTTAAAAAGGCTCTTGTCCAATATACCGATACGACCCTTCAGGATACAATAAAAACCACACAGAAACTGCAAGCCGAGCTGTCGGCTTCCGATAAAGCCCCCTTCGGAATTGGAAACAATATTTGGCGGCAGCCCTGGTCGCCCCTTCTTATGGAGTGGAGCGTTGATATTTACCCGGCCCGGAGCAAAACCAATCCCGATGACAGTTTTACAAAATTCACCCTGGAGGAAATAGATTTTGACCCCGGCGAGACCGGGACTTCGACGGAGCCGTTCCTTACAATACAGGGTGCGACGCTTATCTCTCCTCATGGGGTTATCAACTTATCCGCCATGCTTCAGCAGCTTATCAAGGATTACGGCGCCGAAGGAGCCTATTATGCTTCCCTGCAGCGTGCATTGGAGAGTATTAAAAACATGGAAGCTTTATCCCAGGGACTTGACGGCTTCAATGACGCCTTGCTTATGCGGGACAAGATACCTTTCCTGCCCCTCTATGACGACAGTCCCAATGCTGAAACAGAAAAGATGCTTACCGCCATGAACTCCCGGATAAAAAACCATGGCTATCTCACAAGCCCCAGAATCGGGCAGGACGGCTCCGTTTTTTTCCCGATCCGCGGGGGTACAATGAAACTGGGTAAACTCTGGATTGTTGATAGTTTCGGGCAGGTAAAGGATATAGCCCATCCCGCGGTACGGACTGCCGAGACAATGAGGGGCAAAACAGGGGATATACTCCTGCGGCCCCGGTTCCTCCAACCCTGCGCCATAGAGATGGAGTGGATATCCGCCGCCAATGTTTTAGCGGCAGACCCTGCCGCGTCACCGATATTTGGCTATATTCTGGCCTCTTTCCTCGACGGCGCCATTCAGATTCACGATGCGTCCGGAATCTTCCTTGGATTTGTGCAAAAAAGCGATAAGGGCGCCAAATGGATGCCGCCTCCGGGATCCCGGCAAGAAGCGGATACGATACAAAACGATCATCTGCGTTCTTTTGTCCAGGGACTTTTGGGAGATGATAATCCGGCGCTGGATGAGCTGTTGAAATGCCTTGACAGAAGCTTTGCCGCTATGTCTCCTACCGGGCAGACTGAATTTATGCAGCTCTGTTTTGGCAGGGTTCTCGCCCTTGTCCGGGCGAGGGTAAACGTTTATGGCAAAGGCATATCCCCGCAGGCACAACTTTGGAATACCGGCTCTGAAAATAACGGATTTAATGAGGCGGAATTTCATATCAGCCTGGGGGATTCCAGGTGCTTGCAGGACGGCCTAGCAGGATTTTATGTTGAGGACGTCAATACAGACGCTTATAAACAGTTCCATACCTGTGTGCAAAATACGGGGTGTCATACCTATGTTTCGGAAGCCAGTTTTATCACCCACTGCCTTAAAGACGCGCCGGCGATTCTTACCCTTCTAATGGATCCGGCAGGCTATGTATCGCTCCGGACTGGTTTTCTTCCGGAACTCCGCGTAGTACTTCCAGGGCAATTCTATGAGGAGGCGGTACAGCGCATGGAGATGATGTTCCGGGCCGCCCCTTTGATAAACCGGATGGATGCCTTTGCCGTCAACGTTCCGGGGGCAATGAGACAGGATGAATGGTCCTTTCTGTATGTTGACACGACAAGAACATTGCGGCATACTGATTGTCTTAAAAGATACCCGTCTCTCCCTGTACCTGGAAGATGCGGTGTTGCCGAAGGTTTTTTAAAAACAGAGTATCGCCAAGAGGAGGTGAATCATAATGACGGCCGATTATAATATGATCTATCAGTTAGATCCCGCTTATCTCAATATATCCGTATCTAACAGAACTGATTTCTATATCACCAATAATTCTAATACGCCGGTATTTTTCCCTAACGACAATCATATAGCGGCAAAAGATTTTCCTGATTTCGATCAACCCTATACTGCGAATTCCCCACCCGGATTTTATGTTTGTTTTAATTATGGGGATAAAGGCGGCGATATCTGCATACCGGCCCAGAGTACTAACATTTCATTCAGTCTGAAATCAGGGAGTACGGATGACTGGGATATAGAACCATCGTCAAGTCCATCCGTTGGTACATATTGGAAGATATGCCCCAAACGAAATGTGCAACTTGGTCCAAATGAAAGTATTGTCATCTCCATTACCAGCATACTATGCAATAATGCTCTTGGTAACGCGCCTTTAAATATAAGGCTGAGGCTCTCTCCCGGGAAGGAGATTGACAATCAAGTTTTTTTTACTAAAAAGCTAACGCCGGTTATAGAATCTTTTACCTGTAAACAGCAGAATTACAATATTGATGATTCCGTAGAAATGGACTGGGTGATTACTAATGCAGATAAATGTCTTGTCTCATTTGACGGTGGTCTTATTCCGTCAGATACAAACGCCAAAGAAATAAAGGCGGCTGATGAGACGCATACATTGCTTATCCATGATTCGGACACAGGATATGAGACATCAAGCGCCTATCCCATGCAATTTACTTTTATTGATTATTTCCGTATAAAAAGCGGAGCGGAAGAATGCTTAACTCTTGAATGGAGCGCCTTAAGTACTGAGAACAAGGGATGTTACCTTTCATATAGCCCCACAGCGCCGCAGGATACAACAGGGAGCGATAATCACCGTGTAACGCAGAATGAAAACATAATCTTAAGCGCCAAACAATTGCATTCACCGGAGAAAATACACACCGGAACAATTAATTTTGTGGCGCCGGTCATACAATTTACGGCCCACTGGGTATCAGATTCACATAATGTTGAAGGGTTCATTACACCGGAGGAATTACAAAGTGAATCGAAGCTCAGTGTTGTATTGCCTCCTTACGCAGCGCCTGATCCGCCCCCTCCGCCTCCACCCCCTCCTCCTGTTAAAACAGTCCATGTTGAATGGAGTGTCCAAAATGCCGATTCTTGTTATATTGAAGGGCAGTGGGTCGACTTGGCCGGCAATAAAGATATTGGTGTTGACCCAAGCTCTACTTCGCTCACACTCAAGGCCGAGCAGAGCTGTGGATATTTCAAGAATCAGCAAACTACTATACAAACATGACATACCAGCTTGAAACATTTATTTGGGAACTCACCATGGGCTGTAATCTGCGCTGTCTTCACTGCGGTTCTTCCTGTGCGGAACGGTTGCCCGGCGAGCTTTCTCTTGAAGAATCCCTGCGTTTCGCACGGGAGGTGGCATCGTTAAAACCTCATTGGGCATCCCTTTCCGGGGGCGAGCCGCTTCTGAGAAATGACTGGCATCTTATTGCCCAGACCCTTGCCGAAGGGAATATTTTAGTCGGCATGATAACCAACGGCTTATTGGTCAATCGGGAAATAGCGTACAAGATGCGGCAGTGCGGACTCAAAATAGTTTCTATCAGCCTGGATGGAACGAGGGATATACACAATCGTATGCGGGGCGGTGATTATTATGATCAGGCTGTCAGAGGTTACAGATGGCTTAAACAGGAAGGGATACACTGTGGTTCCAATACGACGGTTATAAAGGAAAATATTGATGATCTGCCAAATATAAGGGATGAACTGCTCCGTCTTGGCGTTGGAAGCTGGCAGATACAGCTTGGATTGCCCTCAGGGAGACTTGCAAAAAACATTGATTTCGTGCTCCTCCCGGAAGCGGTGGAGCGGTTGATAGATTTTGTCTATGAAGAGAACAGGAAGGGGGACATGCGGGTATTTTTAGCGGAAAGCGCGGGATACTTTACCCGCAAGGAGACATTTTCTCACCAGAAAGCAATGCCAACTAATGATATGGTAGTGTGGAATGGCTGTAATGCCGGCATACGCAGCTTCGGTTTGCTTCACAATGGTGATGTCGTGGGCTGTACTTCTCTTCGGGACGCTCGCTTTATAGAAGGTAATCTTCGTACCCGTTCTATAGTCGATATATGGCAGGACCCGTATACCTTCGCATGGCGCAGAAATTTGAAAGCCGCCCAATTAGGGGGCATTTGCAAAGACTGCGTCTATGTAGAAGATTGTCTGGGAGGCTGTACTAATTCCCGTTTTACTATGACAGGTGATATATATTCAGGCAATGAATATTGCGCTTATGCCTTGGCGAGAAAAAAACAGGCCGTTCCCCAAGAACTGAGAGGGGCGGCCCAATGACCCTGGAAAGAGAGTCATTCTAGTACCATCCGGATTTACAATTGTTTGAACATAAGAAACACTGCCTGACACCATTTCTGTGATTTCTACAGGAGGTTATACATTCAAAATCTAATAGTATACCTCTTGCAGTCTTAACACTAGCTAAATAGAGGGAGATCCTTGGCGCGGGAAATTTTCTGTTCTTGAATAAAGAAAATTAATAATTGTGTATTATTTTAACAGGCGCCCATTGACAGGGTATCATTCGATAAAATATACTAATGAGCCTAACAAATTTTTGAAGGAAATACTTTCATGGCTGACGAAAAACAAGAAAATCCTTTGGGTACTGCTCCAATAACGGGACTTATCGTAAAGTACGCCGTCCCAACGGTTATCAGTATGCTGGTAACCTCCGCCTATAATCTCACCGACCAGATATTCATTGGAAACGTGGTGGGGATACTGGGGAACGCGGCTACCGGCATCACGTTTCCTGTAACCATACTTTGCATCGCCTTCACTCAGCTTGCCGGCGTGGGAACGGTTGCCAGCTTCAACATCTGCATGGGCAGAAAGAACGAAGCGGAAGCAAAGGGTTTTGTCGGGACAGGCCTCACGATGGTAGTAATTATCGGAGTGTTGCTTATGGCGGCGGTGCTGCTGTTCAAAACACCGCTCCTTACGCTTTTTGGCGCGACGGAGAGCATACTCCCCTTATCCGAATCCTATCTTGGCATCACCGGCATTGGCATTCCGTTCCTGTTCTTTTCCGGGATGGCGAGCCTCCTCATCCGTTCCGACGGAAGCCCGGCATATTCCATGATGTGTACCCTCTCAGGCGCGATCCTGAACGTGCTGCTTGACTGGCTTTTTATGTTCCCGCTGGCCTGGGGGCTTCCGGGCGCTGCCTTTGCCACGGTGATAAGCCAGGTGGTTTCTTTTGCGCTTGCCGCGTTTTATTTTACACGCTTCAAGGCGTTCAAGATTGAACGTGCGATATTCGGTCTCAAGACAAAATATATTCCGGGTATTGCCCGCCTCGGTTCATCCAACTGTATCAATCAGCTTATGCTGATGGCGGTCGCCATCGCGATGAACAACAGCTTGCGCTATTATGGCGTGCGTTCGGCTTACGGCAGCGAAATACCGCTGGCGGTTAGTGGAATTATCGTCAAGATAAGCCATGTTTTAGGCGCCTTCGCGGTGGGCATCGCGCTGGGGTGCCAGCCGATTTTCGGCTTCAATATGGGAGCGAAAAACTACGGCAGACTCAAGGAAACCTATAAAAAAGCGCTCGCAGTATCTCTATGCGTGTGCGTTATCGCGTTTCTTGGGTTTCAGTTTTTTCCGCGGCAGATTACCGGCATTTTCGGCGTGGGAAGCGATCTGTATTTTGAATTCGCCAGCCGCTACCTGCGAATTTATTTAATGATGATCTTCGCGTTCGGCGTACAGCCGCTTTCGGTAAACTATTTTACGTCTACGGGAAGGGCGCGGCCGGCACTGGTTATTACCCTGTCGCGTCAGGGTTTTCTGCTCATACCCCTGATCATCATTCTCCCGCTGTTTTTCGGCATTGACGGTATACTCTACGCGGGGCCCATAGCGGACGTATTGGCATATATGCTGTCCCTGTTTATGGTCTTTAGGGATTTCAAACAGTTTGATAAAACTGCCAGTTCGATAAAAATGCAAATGCCATCTGCGGCAGTTTAGTAATGTTCTGAAATAGTGGATATAAATTTGACTATAAATTGAATGTCCAATATTTGAAAAGCAGGGGCAAACTACTTGGTGAAGCAATTGATAAAATTGGACATATCAAGCGCCCGGTAGATGCGGATTTATTTTCCTCTGTTATTCATCATATCGTTGGCCGGCAAATTTCAACTGCCGCCCAAAGAACGATATGGCAAAGAATGTTTACATTTGGGCGATAGCAGGCGGAGCCATTCCGGGAATACGGGATTACGCTCCGAAGAAAAAGGTACAAAGGGGAGTGGGAAAATGACAGATGATGAAAAGGCGGGCGCCTTTTTGAGGCACGACGCCAGTTACGCCGGCGGCATACCGCAAAGCGGTTTGCCGATAGGAATGTATTATAAGGGCGCTTTTGCGCCCGGCGGCATACCGCAAGGAGAACGCATTATGAATTATACCTTTGAATATAATTCGCCCGTTGGGCTGCTCACCATCGCAAGCGATGGGGCAAGCATAACGGGACTTTGGATAAAGGGGCAAAAGTATTTTGCCGATACGCTGGAACCGGAAAATTCCGTAGCGGAAACTTCCGCCATGGACTTGCCTGTTTTTGAGCGGGTGAAAGAATGGCTAACCGCCTATTTTAGCGGTAAAAATCCGGCATTTACGCCGCCGCTTGCGCCAAAGGGAAGTCCTTTTCGCCAAGCCGTATGGAAGATTTTATGCGCGATCCCCTATGGCGAGGTTATCACCTATGGTGATGTTGCCAGGATGATTGCGAAACAGTCAGGTAAAGAAAAAATGTCCGCCCAGGCGGTGGGCGGCGCGGTCGGGCACAACCCGATTTCAATTATTATACCTTGTCACCGGGTTGTGGGCGCGCATGGCAGTCTGACAGGCTACGCCGGAGGAATTAAAGCAAAGACAGAGCTGTTGACCTTAGAGCAAGCGGATATGAGCAAACTTTATGCCCCGCGCAAAGGAACCGCATTATAAACTCTAGTTATGAGACCTGCGCCGTTCAGCCAGCCCGGTAAGATCCCGGAATTCCAGTTTCCTTCCATCATCCAGGATGACCCTGCCGGAAAAAGAGCCGAACACCTGACGGCGGGTCAGGGAATGGAAGAGCATCCGGTTCCGTTCAAGCCGTTCCTGGCTGGGAGTAAAGGTCATTTCCAGGCGGTTGTCATTACTGGTAAAACGCCAGTCTTCAAGCCAATTTGCGGGGTTGATATGGAAGGTCACCTGATCAAGCTTGTGGAGGCGGCCGGCAAGGAAGAAAGCGTTCTCCGTTCCCAGACTGGAATCCGATGTGCCATACCCTACGCTAAAACCTACCTGCTCGTTTCCTGCCATTCCGCAACCGGTGGCCCACCAATGTATGTCTATTTTGGGCCGGCTGCCCCGGTTCCAGTCCAGAATCCCCCAGCCCTTTCCCTGGGAAAAAACAAGTTCCTGGGTGCCGAGCTGCACTACCCCTTCGGCGGCATACCAGGGAGAACGGCTGATCACAATAAAGGAATTTTTATCCCTGAGCCAAGGCTGGTGGGTTACCAGGGATTCCGCTCCCGGCGGAGGGGTGAGTACCAGTTCTCCCCGGAGATAACGGCTGCGGCCGAATCTTGAAAAATCCGCCCTGATGATCCGGACTCCGTTTTCAAGAACCGCAAATTCCAGAAAAAAAAACTTCCGCTGGATCTTTACCGAACCCCCCTCGGCGGAATCGGGCAGATTCAAACTTCCCAAAGAAAAGGGGAAAAGGTAGGTATGGGTTGACCGCTTCTTGCCATGGAAGGACACCACGGAAATTCCCACGGAACCCAGGTAACCGCCGTCCAAAACCTGGATGGAGATGAGGTTTTTGGGGGAAAAAAAGATGTACCGGTCGGAAGCGATGAGCCGCCGGGCCGGAGTCCTGATTAATTGGGCGTTGTACTGAAAGAACTCACCTCTGGCCCAGCCGAAGTTCACCGGCCGGCCAAGTCCGTCTAAAACAGAAAGAGGAGCGCTTATTTCAACTTGCGGCACGATTAACTCCCCTTGAAGAATAATTCTTCCGGGTGTTCCTTTTTTTCATGCATCCACTATACTATGAAAACACGAGGGGAGCAAGAATGAAATATGAGGGTATGAAAGCCGTGATCATGGGCCTCGGGCTCCATGGAGGAGGGCTTGAATCGGCCCGTTACCTGGGGCGGCGGGGTGCGGAACTTACCATAACCGATCTTCGGGACGAAAAGGTTCTCTCGGCATCCATGGAAATCCTGGAAAATTCAGGAATTAAGGCCCGTTATGTTCTTGGCCGTCATGATGAAGAGGATTTTAAAAATGCCGATATGGTCATCAAAAACCCCGCCGTAAAGCCCGATTCCCCCTACCTGGGTATTGCCCGCCGGGTAGAGACCGATATTTCCCTCTTCCTGGCGGAAAGCCGGGCCAGGCTTATTGCGGTGACCGGTTCCAAGGGAAAGTCCGGCGCCGCTTCGGCCCTGCGCTGGGTTTTGGACGAGGCCCGGAAGGGGGGGATTCTGGAAGGATCGGTTTACTTAGGCGGAAACATCACCGTATCGCCCCTCAGTTTTCTTGAAACCTTGACGGAAAAGGACGATGTGGTCCTGGAGCTCTCAAGCTGGCAATTAGGCGACCTGGCGGGGCGTACCCTGTCCCGGGGAGGAGGGGAGGGCCGGCCGCTGCTAAAACCACGGGCAGCGGCGCTCACCGCCATCATGCCGGATCACCAGGATCGCTACGGTTCCATGGAAGCCTATGTGGCGGATAAACGGATCATCTACGCGGGGCAGGACAGTAATGATGTCACGGTAGCGGGAAACGACAACTGGGGGCGGAGTTTTCTCGCCGAAACGAAGGGCCGGCCCCTGGTATATTCAAACACCCCGCTTCCCCCGGGCGTCGGCGGGGGCTGGATTGAAAATCCCGCCGGTCCCGGCTTCGCCCGGCTCCGCCCCTCCTCTCCACCCGTCCAGGCGGTGCCGGACGCCCTGCTTGTTCCGGGGGTCCACCAAAAGCAGAACCTCCTCGCCGCGGCCCTGGCCCTTCTGGATCTGGGGCTTGAGAGCGCCTTTGTCAGGGAAAGCCTGGGGCGTTATCCGGGCATTGAGCACCGCCTGGAGTTCTTCCATGAGGCGGGGGGCGTCCGTTTCTACAACGACAGCGCGGCTACCATCCCGGAAGCCGCCGCCGCCGCCATTAACGCCTTTGATACGCGGCTTATCCTTTTAACCGGGGGCGCCGATAAGAACCTGGACTTTTCTCCTCTGGTTAGGGCTGTCTCCCGTGCGGACGCGGAAAACCGCCTGGGCGCCCTCATTTTGCTTGCCGGGACCGGAAGCGCGAAACTCCGGCCCCTTTTGGAGGGCGCGGGCATCCCCTGTTGCGGGCCCTTTGACGACCTTGACAAAGCGGTTCTTGCCGCGGGAGAACTGGCAAAAAACGGAGACGCCGTCGTACTGTCTCCGGGATGTACTTCTTTCGGGATGTTCCTGAACGAGTTTGACCGGGGACGGAAATGGAAGGACGCGGTAAAAAGGCTCATGTAGCAATCAGGAAATAATATGACCAATCGGTCATATTATTTCTGCGCGGGTCCTTAGTAGGAGGCAGGCGAATGGACTTGGAATTTTTGTGTTTTCGCGCGAATGTCCTTAGACTCATCCGGAGTTTCTTTGACGGCAAAGCTTACCTGGAAGTTGACACTCCGGTATTGGCGCCGGACCTTATTCCCGAGTCATGTCTCGAAGCCTTTGAGACTTCCTGTTTGACTCCCGGCGGACAGGGAAGGCTGAAAAAGAAACCCTACTGGCTCGTACCGTCCCCCGAAATCTGGATGAAAAAACTGATTTCCCGGCACAGGAAGAGTATGTACCAGATCGGTAAGTGTTTCAGAAACGGAGAATCGACAGGGTTTCTGCACAGCCCCGAATTTACCATGCTGGAATACTACACCATGGACTTTAACTACCTTGATTCGTTAAATTTAACAGAAGAACTTTTCGGCGCCCTCGGAAAAGAACTCTCCCGGGAAGAAACAGGGAATCTCTTTAAAACCTCCTTCCTGCGGATGACCATGGAAGAAGCGTTTAAGGAATTTGCGGGAATTGACCTGTATGCCCGCTCCGAGGCGGGCGCCCTGAACGAAGATGCCCGGCGGCTCGGCCTGGACGTGCCTTTAGGGCTTGATACGCAGGCATTCTACGATCTTATTTTTATTCACGCCGTGGAGAGCAGGCTTCCAAAAGATCGGATCGTCGCGCTCCTGGATTACCCCGCCTTTGCGCCATGCCTGGCAAAAAAGGGTAAAGACGGGAAGACCATGGAACGCTGGGAACTCTACGGCTGCGGGGTTGAACTGGCCAATTGTTTCACCGAGGAAAATGACGGGGAGGAAGTGAAACGGTACTTTGAAGCGGAGGGGAAGATCAAAAACAAGTCGGCCCTGGTACCCCACTTGATCGACGGGGATTACTGGAAGTTATTTGCCGCTAACCAGGGTTTTCCCCCCTGTTCCGGGGTAGCCATGGGGGTGGACAGGCTCATCATGGCGCTTTCGGGTAGAAAATGTATTGACGAGGTGTTACCCTTCCCCATGGAAGAGGCTGATCCAAAATAACCGGTTTTGGAATGGGCTCAAATATCAGGAGGTTTATATGGATTCGCGGATTATGTGGGGAATAGTTTTTGGCGCCATGGCTATTGGGGGCATTTCATCGGAAGAGGGCATCTGCACCTACCGGGTGGGCCGGTTTGAAGTAAGCGCCCTCCTGGAAAGGCAGGGGAGGGGGAACCCTTCCATACTGGTAAACGCGCCTCCGGCCCAGGTTCAGCGTTACATTCCCGAAGGGAGCTATCCCATGGGCACAAACACCTTTCTTATCAAAGGCGGAGGACGGAACATCCTGGTGGACACCGGCTTTGGAGAAGCGGTTTTTGATCATCTTAAAGAATTGGGTGTGGCCCCCGAACAGATCGACGCGGTATTGTTAACCCACATGCATGGGGATCATATCGGCGGACTGCAAAAAGGGGGCAAGGCCCTTTTCCCAAAAGCGGATGTGTATCTGGCCCTGCAGGAAAAGGACTTCTGGCTTAAGGACAATGATAACAAACAGGCCGCTTCCGCCCTTGCCCCCTACGGCTCACGGGTAAAGACCTTCCTGCCTGAGGATATTGGAAAAATTCAAGGCAGCGGACAGGCAGCCCTGTTTCCGGGGATTATTCCCATTGCCGCCTTCGGCCATACGCCGGGACACACTGCCTTCATGGTAGAGTCGGAAGGGCAAAGGTTCATTATCTGGGGGGACCTGATGCACGCCCAGTTAATACAGTTCCCCGTTCCGGACGTATCGGTATCCTACGATACGGATCCTGTGGCCGCTGCGGTAAGCCGCAAGGCTATTCTGGAATATACGGCGGCAAATAAAATCCCCGTCGGCGGAATGCACCTGAACTTCCCGGCCATTGGCTCTGTTACCAAGGCATCCTCAGGGTATAGCTTTGATCCGGTGAAGCCCTAATCGACGACTTCCGAACGGCCTGATTGATCGAACTTCCAGCGGAAATGGGGCAGATAGGCAACGCCGGTACTTACCGTAGCTTCCCCCGCAAACCGGTAGTCTACCTGTTTTCTTGAGATCACCTGATCCAGGAGGCTGCGCCGCATGTCGATAAAGTTCATGGTGAGGTAGAAGTCTGTTTCAGCGGATTCGCCCTGGGGGATGGTAAGGATGTCCCGTTCGTCTCCTTCGGCCCAGAAACTGCCGCCGCCGTAGAGTTCGAAAGAAAAGGCTGAAAGTTCAACCGGGAAAAAGTTGGGATTATCCAGGCGGATCTTCACCTTAAACCGGGTGTTGATAAGTTCAGCTTTTTTTACCGCGATGGTAATAATTCTAAACTCAGGCTCCCGGATAAGGGGGAAGACGGCGGCGGCTTTCACGGACACCGGGGCGCTGTCCCCCGATTCATAGGCGAACACTAGATCGACGCCCAGGAAGGCCTGGCAGTCTCCGTTGGTTTCCCCGGCAGACTTGATGAGTTCTTCCGGATTAACGTCGAGCCTGACCGGGAAGCTCCGTGTTTCACCGGGCTCGAGAGAACCGGCTTCGGCGGAAAAGCTTAGGACCGCAACGCCCTCAACGCCGTTGAATACCGCCCGCCAATCGCCGGCGCTCAGGGCCGCCGTTTCCTGGCGGGGGTTCTCCGCTTCCGCCATAAATATCAGCGAAAACTGATCCATGCCCTCCGCTTCTATATGGTCAAATACCAGTGACGCCCGGGGGACGGGAACCGGAGGAGGAGGAGCATTGACCACAACTTCTTCCGGCGGCGGCGGGCTCTTACAGGCGAAGCAGAAGAAGAACGGCACTAAGCCCAATAATGAAACGAAGCGGCGAATCTTCCCTGAAAAGGGACGTGGAATGATATGCGGTCCCATAAAATTCATTATCGGCATTAAGGAGAAAAATACTTACAAAAACAGTCCTTCATAAAGCCCTTGCCCGGGAGCTTTTCCGGCCGCCCTTTTCTGTGATAAACTCCCGGTATGAACAACAGCGCCATTAAAATCCGAAAGGAAGCTGATCCCAAAGATACCTGGGATCTTTCCGGCTTATTCGCGAATGATGAATCCTGGAACGAAGGCCTCGCGCAATATGAAAAACTCGCGGAAAAGCTCCCTTCCTACCGGGGAACCTTGGGAATATCCGCCTCTTCCCTGGCGGATTACCTCGATTTTTCAAAGGAATTCGGCATTCTCGAAGAGCGGCTTAACTACTACAGCGAGCTCCGCCAGACCGAGGACGAAGGGGACAGCGCCGCCCGTACCATGACGGGGCGTTTCATGATGGACGCCGCCAAAGCCCAGGCCGCCTCCGCCTGGGCGGTTCCGGAAATTCAGGCCATTCCCGATGAAACCATGGAACAGTTTCTTTCACACCCCGCTCTTACAGAATACCGCATCTTTTTAAAGAAGCTGCTCCGCTATAAGCCCCACATTTTAAGCGACAAAGAAGAGCGGCTCCTGGCCATACACGCCGAAGGCGAGGGGGCTCCCCATGACGCCTTCTCGGTGCTTACCAACGCGGACATGAGTTTTGGCGAGATTGACACCGCCGAAGGCAGAAAGCCCATCTCCCTTTCTACCTGGCAGGTGTTTATGGAAAAGCCCGACCGGGAGCTGCGGAAGAAGGTCTACGATATTTTTTACGGCAATTTCGAAACCCACAAAAACACCCTGGCCGCCCTTTACTCCGGTTCGGTAAAAAACGACGTGATCCGCGCCCGGATCCGCAATTTTTCCTCCGCCCGTTCAGCCGCCCTCTTTCCGGACAAGGTGGACGAATCGGTATATGACAACCTCATCGCCACGGTGAACGCCAATATCGGCAGCCTGCACCGTTATTACGCCCTCCGTAAAAAGGTTCTCGGCCTGGACAAGTTCCGCCACTACGATGTCTACGTTCCCCTGGTTCCCGAAGTCTCAATGGAGACATCCTGGGACGAAGCGGTAGAAATGGTGTGCGAAGCCCTTAAGCCCCTGGGAAATGAATACACCGGAACCCTGGGTTCCGGTCTTAGAGGACGCTGGGCGGACCGCTACGAAAACAAGGGCAAGAGATCGGGGGCTTTTTCCGCCGGGAGTTATACCGGCGATCCCTATATACTCATGAACTACAAGGAAGACGCCGTCCGGGATGTATTTACCATGGCCCACGAAGGGGGCCATTCCATGCATTCGTGGTATTCGGCAAAATCGAACCCGTTTATGCACTACAACTACACTATCTTCGAGGCTGAGGTGGCAAGCACCTTTAATGAAGAACTCCTCTTCAGGCATCTCCTTAAAAATGCTGAGACGCCGTTACTGCGTACTTATATCGTAAATAAGCGTATTGATGATATCCTGGCAACCCTGTACCGCCAAACCATGTTTGCCGAGTTCGAAAAACGTTCCCACGAGCTTGAAGAATCCGGAACCCCCCTTACGGTAGATGTACTGCGCGGTGAATACCGGAAACTCCTGGAAAAATACTTCGGCCCTGACATGGTTCCCGATGAGGCAAGCGATCTTGAAGGCCTCAGAATCCCCCACTTCTACAACGCCTTCTATGTGTACAAATACGCCACCGGCATATCCGCGTCCCTGGCTTTGGCGGAACGGGTCCTTGCGGGGGGGAAAGAGGAACGGGAGGATTACTACAGTTTTCTCAAATCAGGGGGCTCCCGGTTCCCCATTGAATCGCTCAAAGTCGCGGGGGTCGATATGTCCACTCCGGCCCCGGTGGAAGCGGCCTGCAGGGCATTCGGCGCCCTGGTGGAAGAACTGGAAAAGCTTATCGGATAAAACCCGTGCGAGCAGTTTGCCGGGCTTTGCCCTAAAGCAGGCGCTTAAGTACCGGGATTACCGGCTCGGTAAGCTCGATGGCGGCGGGGAAGTCCACGGGCTGGAGCAGCGCCGTCTCACCGTCCATCTGGGCAAGGATGGGGTACCAGCCCCAGAATTCCACCCGGTGGGCGCTGAAGAGGATCGTTTCTTTTTTGTCCACATGGCCTCCTGTGGTAAAGAGGTCCTTTAAGGCCAGCTTCCGCCACAGGGGCATCTCCCGGACTATACACACGTTTCGATCGTCGGGAAGTATTTTTTTCCGGGAACCATACGTACGGCGCCCGGAAGCGCCAACCGCAAGCAGTAATGCTGTTTCCCTGAGGCTCTGTTCCTCCTTCCCGTCCCGGTCAAAGCTTTTAATCTCCATGGGCCCTACTTTGTAGATCCGGTTGTAGAACAGCGCCGCTAAATCAACCCAGAGTTTATAGGAATCCCCCGGAAGGTTGCCCTTCATCTTGTTCGTCATATGGGTAACAAAGGCGTCAAGGCCCACAGAAAGAATATTAAACGCCAGGAAAGGGCCCTTTCCTTCGGTAGCGGTGCTGAGGGACAGAGCCCGGGCAAAGTCTACGCGGGTAGGGTGGATGAGGAAGTCCAGGGCATCCCCAAGTTCCCAGGCATCGGCGCCGTCGTTGCCCGTCCCCATGGGGAGGCGAAGGACGGCAAATTTTTCCCGTATCTCCCCGGGGGCGGCATAAAGGGCGGTGAGGGCTTCAAGACTGGTACCATCCCCGCCGGCGCAAATTACCAGAAAAAGGGCATTTGCGGGCGCCCCTCCGGCTTCCTGAATGAGATCCTCCACTATTTTACTCGCGTGACCCGGATGCTGGGTGGTGATGACTCCCGACCTGGCAAGGATGTTTTCGTTTTCCGCGGCGAGCAAACCGGCTTTTTGGGAAGGCTCCGCGTCTTCCCTCCGGGGATTTGCGGATTTAGCCTGTTCGGCCTTTTCTTTGAGTACCTGATAAAGCTTTTTCCAGCGGGTAATAATGGTAAATCCCCCCGCCTTGGGGTTGGCAATGACCGTCCAGCGCAGGGAAAAGCCCGGCTTAACCAGGGAATGAACGCAAATTTCCGCAACAAGGGGAGCGAATAGCTCGACACTCATACTGCTATTCTAAATGATCTTTTCCGGTTAAGAAAGGGGTATCTGAGCTTGTTTTCAAAATTTGACATTTTGGAAATAGCTCATCTGGTAAACAATATATATCCTCTACGCCGTCCACCAGGATGCCTCCCATGCCCAGCTTCAGGGGCAGGGCAAGGTCGATATCGTAGCGATCCCCCACGGCAACGCACGCTTCCGGGGGAAAGCCCAGGAGCGCCGCAGTCTTACGGAGGGAAATTTCATTGGGCTTGGAAACCCTGCACGTGTCAAGGCCGGTAATGACCTGGAATAGATCCTCCACACCCAGTACGGCCAGGGTCTTTCGGGCCACCAGGACAGGGTTGTTGGTATAGACCGCCAGGGCGTATTCGTTCCTGAGTCTGAGCAGAGTCTCCCGCAGACGGGGATCCGGGGAAAGAAAATCTTCCGGCTTGTAGAGTTCTTCCCGCCAGCGTATGGTTTCTTCCATACCGATATTAAAAAGACGTTTAAAAATATTTCCCAGGCTTACCTGGGCGCCTTCGTGATCCTTCGCGTAATCTTTGCGGTACTCTTCAATCTCACCCTGAAGTTCACCGGGGCTCATCCCCCGAATTTCCGCGAGGCGCCGTACCGGGCTTTCAAGCTGGAACCGTACATAATCATCATTGGTGTAAAGGGTACTGTCCAGATCAAAAATAAGAGCGGAAATCTTTTCAGGTATCCGGTAGATCTTCACCCTTCTTCCCCGGCAAACTCCTGGGGCCGGTCTTCTTCTGTTTCAGGAGGAACGGCGGTGAGGAGCTTTTCGATGATACCCCGGTTATCCAGCAGGGAACTCAACGACTGGCCCTGGTGGAGGCGGTTGATGGTTTGAGCAAAGAGCTTGGTGATATTTACGCTGATGTACCATTCCCGGGTAAGGAGCTCCTCCTGGTAGACCGCGTTGGTCCCGATAATACGGTAGAAGAGCCCTTCCCCATAGGCCTTATCAAAGTACTCAATGGCATTTCCTGAGAAGAGGGGGAGGCTGATGGCGCAGATCACCTTTCCCGCACCCTGATCCTTGAGAAAACGCATGGCCTTGAGGAGGGTTCCGCCGGTGCCGAGCATGTCGTCGGCCATGAATACCGTTTTGTCCCTCACATTTCCCAGAAGCCTGATCTCGGCGATATTATTGTCATTCGCGTCTTTGGTCACCTTGGAATAATCCCGCTCCTTGTAGAGCAGGGCCAAAGGTTTTTTGAAAGCCGTGGCGTAAAATTTGTTCCGGTCTACCGCTCCGGTATCCGGAGAGACCACTACAAAATCCCCTTTCTGGATTTCGCTGATCTTTGCAAGCTGCCTGGTTATCTGGTAACTGGCATGGAGATTTTCCATGCGCATAACGTTAAAGGCATTGCCTATCTCCCGGGAATGGATATCCAGGGTGATGATCCGGTTTACCCCCAGGTTTTCAAGGATAAAGCCGATACGGGTAGCGGTTACCCCCTCCCGTCCCTTTTTCCGGTGCTGCCGGGAATAGGGGTAGATGGGGGTTATCAGGGTGATATGCTCCGCCCCGGCCTGCTTTACCGCGTCCACCGTAACCAGGATGGTCAGGAGGTGATCGTTCACCGAGAGGGCCTGTTTCAGAGCCCCTTCATTGAAACTTACCGGGTAGTGGTTTTCCGGATCCTGGATTATATAGACATCTTTACCCCGGATGGATTCAAGAATTTCCGCCTTGATCTCCCCGTTGGGGAACATGGAAAACCGGGCGGGCACCTTGATTTTGGGGGTATGGGAATTGATTATCTGCCCCTGGAGGCCGGCCACGCAGGGGACCGCGTCATTGAGAAAATTTAAACGCCGAATCACATTGGCAGTGTCAAAGGAGTACTTCTTAGTCAGAACAGCCACGGTTTTGGAAAATTTATTGTGATAGTACTGCTTGAGGTGGAGGATCACCTCATTGGCAAACACCTCCCCCCCAGGGCAGGCTAAAACGGCAAGACTGGCGGGGCTCGAAAAATTCATGGGTACCTAAAGGAGCCCGATAATCGGGATTTTTGCGTTAGTTTTGGTGTAAAAATCCACAAGTCCGACAGGCTCCTAGGGAAGCGCTGATTAACGTAACCGGGCGTTTTTTAGCGCTACTTTAATATCGTTTTGCGCAACAAAATGAGCAAATACATAGGGACACGCTGAAAAGCATCGAGTTTTTCAGGGTTTCCCTAGATATACCATGCTTCACCGGACTTTGCAAGTACCCAAAAAACGCCGGCGGCCGGTGGAAAAATGATGGAGCGCCCCGAAAATCAGGTCTCTTCATTATCCCTTGACCGCGCCGGCGGTGAGCCCTTTGATGAACTGCTTGCTCATCATGAGGTAGAGGGCCAATACCGGAATCGCCGAAAGGGTCAGCACCGCCAGGACCTTTGACCAGTCGGTCTGGTACTGGCCGAAGAGCCGGGTGACCCCCAGAAGAACGGTTTTTGCCCGATCATCGCTGATGAATATCAGGGGAAACCAGAGATCGTTCCAAAAGGGGACCAGATTGTAGATAGCCACAGTGGCTAAGGCGGGACGGAGGAGGGGCGCGATGATCCGGAAGAAGATCTGGAAGCGCCCGGCCCCATCGATGATTCCCGCCTCGGTAAGTTCATAGGGGATTTCTCTGACGAACTCGGTAAGGATGAATATCGCAATCGGGATGCCCATAGCGGTATAAATAGGAATGAGAGACCAGGTAGTATTGAGGAGTCCCAGGAAACGGACGAGCTCCAGAATTCTTATGGAGGCGATCTTGATGGGAAGCATCATCCCGGCGATACAGAAAAAGTAGATACTCCGGGAGATTTTTCCCCGCCAGTTTGCCAGGGCATAGGCGGCCAGGGAGCCGGTGACGAGGAGTACCAGGAGGGACAGGATCACCACCGTCAGGCTGTTCCTGAAATAGCCCAGAAAGTCGCCGCCCACCAGTACCGCGCTGTAATTGGAAACATTCCATTTTTCCGGAATCCCGAAGGGACTCTGATAAATGGAAAGCCGGTCCTTGAAGGAATTGATCACCATCACCCAGAGGGGAAAGATGACCACCAGGGACCACACAATCAGGATGATGTGAGAGGGGATGTTCAGGTTCTGCCGTTTAATTGATCCGGCTGTCATAGCTTAATCCCTCCCCTGGGTAGAGCGGAGGGTCGGTATGACCCCCAGGCACAGCACAAAAAAGGTGATCGCCGCGATGGCGGCCCCCAGGCCCGGATCGGGGATCCCCACGGGGTGCTGGCCGGCGATGCCCACCCGGTAAAACAGGGTTCCCATGAGATCCGTAGAGTAATTCGGGGCGCCGTTTACGTTTTCCATGGCAAAGACCACGTCGAAGGCGTTAAAGTTATTCACAAAGGTCAGGATGGCGATCATCCCTACCACGGGCTTAATCAGGGGAAGTTTGATGTGCAAGAATGTCTGCCAGGCGCTGGCGCCTTCGATAGTGGCGGCCTCAAGAAAATCGTTGCTGATGTTCCGCAGGGCCGCTACAAACATCATGGTGGGAATCCCCATCCACTGCCAGCAGGAGACCAGGGACACCGCGGTCAGCGCGGTAGCGCGATCCCCCAGCCAGGGCCGCACCAGGATTCCCAGGCCGAGCTTCTGCATAAAAGGGCCGCTCCAGATCGGATTCAGCAGGAGCTTCCAGAGGTACCCGGTGACCAGCACCGCCAGGGTAACGGGGACGAAGATCACCGTTTGGTAGAACACCCGGCCCTGCATGGACTTATTGGTCAGCAGGGTGGCGAAGAGGATCCCCAGGCAGTTCTGGACCAGCAGGTGAATAAAAAAGAAATACAGGGTATGACCGAAAGCCGACCAATACCGTTGGGAATACTGTTCCACGGTAAAGAGCTTTTTGAAATTTTCAAACCCAACGAAGGTCCGGCCGATTCCCGCGGACCCCGTATAGAGGCTCAGCCGCAGGGAGTCCAGCAGGGGCCAGGCCATAAACAGGATGTAGAACACCAGGGCCGGAACCAAATAGGGTAACCAGGTAAGGAAGACTGAAACGTTGCTGATCTTTCGGTTAATCCCGATCCGTTTTTTTATGATCATACCCAATCCTTCACTAGGGAAGCACTGATTGCCGAAACTTCGTTTCGGATGCAATCGAGCATAAATCAGTGCTACTTTAATGTGGCATTTGCGCAATGAAATGAGCAAATGCATAGGAGCCGGTTTATCGGGAATTTTTGCTCCTTTATGGAGCAAAAATTCACAAGTCCGACAGGCTCCTAGCGTTGGCCCGCCGCCGCGGTTTCCATGGCTTCCGCCGCCTGCCGGGGAGTCCGTTCCCCCTTGATAACCTGGATCACCGCCTGATTCATGGGCGCGTAGAGTTCCAGGAACTTGGGCCACACAAACCGTGCGTCCGTATCCTTCCCGGAATTCAGGGCGAGGAATTCGTTGGCATGGGGGTCCGCAAGCTGGATGGGGAAGTTGATCATGGGGAAGAAACCCAG
>JAITNM010000060.1 GCA_031290475.1 Treponema sp.
ATTACCGCCGCGCAGATCGTGGTTAGTTCGTAGCCCGAGCCGGCCGCCGCTTCCGCCGAGCCAAGCCGCGCCGACATAAAGATACCGACAATCGCCGCCAGTGTAGAGGTGACCACATAAACCAGCAGTTTTGTCCGTTTTGTCCGTATGCCGGAGATGCGCGCCGCTTCCTCGTTGCCGCCCAGGGCAAAGATGCTGCGGCCAAATTCGGTGTGGGAGAGTATGACGTGTCCTGCCACCGCCACAAGGAGGGCGAAGATAACGACCATCGGGATGCCCAGGGGCCGCAGACGCTCAATCGCCTTAAAGCCGTCAGGCAGCGGGTAGATGGGGACGCCTTTTGTTAACACCGATACCAGGCCCTTTGCGGCGTACTGCATACCCAGCGTTACCATGAGGGGCGGGATCCCCGCGCGGACTATGATGAAGCCGTTCAGAAAGCCGATAATGGCGCCCATACAGATGCCCAAAAGGACGGCCACCGGCACAGGCAGGCCCGCCCTGCATGCGATACCGGTGACAATGCCGCCCAGGGCCAGCATGGAACCGACCGAAAGGTCAAGCCCGCCGGTTATAAGGACGAAGGTCATCCCCACAACCGTGATCAGGGTAAAGCCTGTGGACCGGAGCACGTTAAAAAGGTTCGCTCCGGAAATGAAAGTGGGGTTGACCAGTGAAACAATTATCATGTACACAACCAGGACTATGATGATGCTGCTTTCCTGACGTTGAATGAACTTCCCCATGATGGAGCGAAAGCTCAAAGCCGGCCTTGCCGAATCGCCTTCACCTTTTGCATTACTTTTCATTCTATTACATATCCTTCATCTCGTGCGGCAATTTGCCGCACATGTATTTGGAACTGCCGCATGAAACAAGACAAGGATCTATATTACCACATTAATAGTGTTTTGCAAGGGGAAAAATTAGAAGAAATTGAAAAGTATAGCAAAATTTTGGTTTGATGAGGCGCTGATCCTATCGATTTTATGGAACAATTTTGCACATCCTTGACAAAATCAGCGATTCTGTCTGAATAAAACTGCGGAGCGTGTACGATATACGTTAAAACTTAGACGCTCCGGTCAGTTTCCGCTTGAGCGCTTCGAGTTCGCCCTGGCTAAGGCCGATATTTTCCAGGATGTAACGCTCCGCATCTTTTTGAAGATCCCTATGAGCCGGATCTTTGTCGCCCCTTATCTTTTGCAGAATATCCTCCGCCAGGTATGAAATGACGGCATAACGCTCTTCTTCCGGAAAAATTTTATACAGATTCACATAGGACAACATATAATCGGCCTTGATCTCCCCGGAGGAGGCGCCCATAAGGGCTTCCAGGAGCGCAACGAAAAACCCGGTGCGTTCCCGGCCTTCGACGCCGTGAATAAGGTAGGGCGGATTATGGCTTGCCATAAAGAGCAGCCCTTCTTTCAGTTTTATTTCAAATTCCCTTTGGGTATAATCGGCGCCCATGACCAAGGGAATGATAGTATTCCTGTTGATAAAATTCTGATACCAGGGGATGTCTTCCCCGTACAGGGCGATCTGTTTCGGGGTGTCCGAAAGGTTCAGCACCGTTGCCACCCGGGCGTTTTCCGCGAGCTGCTGGGCATAGGGGAAGCGGGGGTTCCCCGGCTGGGCGGGATGGCTCCCCCGGTAGAGGACCCTCCCGGGAATGGCCCCCATCTTTATTTCCCTGAAATTGGCGAACGCCGCTCCCGACGGATAATCCTGCCGGGAATCGGACTTAACCAGTTTTGCCGCCTCCCGGACCCCCGCTTCGAACCGGACGGTATCCCGAATATAATAAAGCCTAACCGGGGCGGAGACGCCCGCCTCTTCCGGAGAAGGCGGCGGAGATTCAGAGAGAACAACAGGAGGAGGAGACCCGGGGGAGACGGCGGGGCTTACGGCGCATGAGGATAAAAAGAGGCATAATACCGTCAAAAGCGTAAACTTTAGGGACTTCAAAATGCCGGACATAACATATACTATATTTTGTATATTGAAATTTTTGCAAGAGGGTTGCATAACTCAGCGGCAATTCCAGGGGGAAACGGATGGATACACGGGAAGAGGCGGCGGCATTAACCGCAAAAATGACCTTGGATGAAAAGGTAAAACTCCTCACCGGCAAGGATTTCTGGCGCCTTAACGGGGTTGAGCGCCTAGGCTTAGCTTCGGTTATGGTTACCGACGGCCCCCACGGGCTGCGTAAGCAGATAAGCCGTTCGGATCACCTGGGGCTTGCCGAAAGCGTTCCGTCTACCTGTTTCCCCACCGCATGCGGGGCGGCCTGTTCATTTGACGGGGAACTCATCTACAAGATGGGAGAGGCCCTGGGGGAAGAGTGCCGAAAAGAAGAAGTTGCGGCCATACTCGGACCGGGGGTCAATATAAAACGGAGTCCCATTTGCGGCAGAAACTTTGAATACTTGAGCGAAGATCCCCTCCTCTCCGGGCGGCTTGCGGCGGCATTGATCCGGGGAATACAGAGCCGGGGGGTGGGAACATCCCTGAAACACTTCGCGGGCAACAACCAGGAAAAGCGGCGCATGACCACCGACTCTGTAATAGACGAACGGGCGCTTCGGGAAATCTACCTTAAGGCCTTTGAGATCGCCGTCAAACAGGGAAAGCCCTGGACGGTGATGAGCGCTTACAACAAACTGAACGGGACCTACTGCGGCGAAAACCCCGTCCTGTTAACAGATATTCTGCGTAAGGACTGGGGCTTTGAGGGGATGGTGATCTCCGATTGGGGCGCCTTAAGCAAAGGGCTGGAAAGTTTTGCCGCAGGGCTTGACCTGGAAATGCCGGGAACCGGGAATGGTTACGAAGAACAGGTGAAGAGAGCGGTGCAGGAAAAACGCTTTTCTATAGAAAAGCTTGATGAAGCGGTGGAAAGGATTACCGCTCTCATCCTCAAGGCTGAAGAGGGCAAAAAAGTCCCTTTCACCTGCGATATGAAGGCCCACCTGGATCTGGCAGCCCGGATTGTGGAAGAATCGGCGGTGCTGCTTAAAAATGACGAGATCGCCCCCGGGAACCCGATGCTCCCGGGCAGGGCGGAAGAACAGATCGCCGTAATAGGCGCCTTTGCGAAACATCCCCGTTATCAGGGGGCCGGGAGCAGCAAGATAAATCCTGTGGCCCTGGACTGCGCCTGGGACGCCTTTCTTGAAGCAGGCTGCAAGGCCGAATACGCCCCGGGCTATTCCCTTGAAGACGACCTCATCCGCCCGGAGCTTTTAACGGAGGCGGAAAGCGCCGCGGCCGGCAAGGATAGGGTGTATATTTTCGCAGGGCTCCCTGACGCCTATGAATCCGAAGGATTCGACCGGGAAAACATGCTCCTGCCGGCCGCCCACGTTGAGTTAATCAAACGGGTAAGCGCCGTTAACTCCAATACCGGGGTAGTATTACTGGCGGGGAGCCCGGTGGATCTGTCATGGGAGGCTGAAGTAAAGGCCATACTCTTAGCCTGCCTTCCGGGCTGCCAGGGGGGCAGGGGGATAGTAAACCTGCTCTTAGGCAAGGCGAACCCTTCGGGCAAACTCGCGGAAACCTTCCCCCTCCATGAGAGGGACGTCCCCTGCGCGGCTCCCTCAGGCCAGATCTACCCCTGTGAAGGAAAGATCGTCCAATACCGGGAAAGCATTTACGTCGGCTACCGGTACTACAACACCGCGAAGAAACAGATCCGCTACCCATTCGGTTATGGCCTTTCCTACAGCAGCTTCGAGTACAGCAACATTGCGCTTGATAAGACTACGCTCAGGGACGGCGATACCCTGAGAGTAAGCTGCGGGGTAAAGAACACCGGAAACCGGCCCGGTAAGGAGACGGTACAGCTCTACATTTCCCAGGAAAACCCGGCGATCTATAAAAGCGAGGCTGAGCTTAAGGACTTTATAAAACTTTCACTTGAAGCGGGTGAAAGCAAAACTGCGGAATTTTTACTTACCCATGAGGCTTTTCAATATTATAGCGCGAAAAAGCAAAAGTGGGCGGTGGAAAACGGCGTCTACGAAATCAGGATAGCTTCTTCTTCCAGAAAAACCGAACTTGCGGCAACAATCTCCCTGGAATACGCCGAAGCCGAACAGGAAGACTACCGCGCTTCTCTGCCGGGCTACTACAACCTGGAACAGGAAATCCCCTTTTCTGAACAATCGTTTCTCGCCGTTTACGGCCGTCCCCTGCCGGAAGAAACGCCCGTTAGACCCTATACCATAGATTCGACCATCCAGGAAATAAACGGCGTCTTCCTGGGCAGGCTAATCGGAAGAGTAGTGGATAAAAACATAGCCGGTTTCGCCCAGGGCGACAAATCCCTTGAGCTCCTCACCCGTAAGATGATGCAGGACATCCCCCTCAAGCAGCTTGCCTTTTCCGGCGTTCCCATGCGCATGATTGAAGGCATTGTGCACCTCCTGAACGGCCATCCGGTAAAAGCGCTTGGGAAGTTTTTGAGAAAGCGGGGAGGGAAGAGTTAGTAGTGAGGAGTGAAGCTATGCTTTTTAACCATAAGGTCTCAGCTAACTCCTCCCTAACTTCTTCTTCCACCTGATATACACTTGCCGTCCTGTGCCGTTTTCCTGGGGCCGTTCTTCAATTTCAAATTGGGCGATAGCCCGGAAGAGATCGCCAAGTTTGTTAAAACCGTAGTTCCGGGGATCGAATTCACTGGACCGGTTGTTGATCTTCTGCCCTACTCCGCCCAGGTACGCCCAGCCTGATTCGTCGGCCAGGTCGTCCACCGCGTCCCGGAGCAGCTTGAGCAGCTTCCGGTCAACCTTGAATTCCTTGCGGGGTTTGGGATGGGGCCGGGCATCGTCGTCGTCCGCCTCTTCCTGGTTGTCCCGCAGTATTTCTGTGTAAACAAATTTATCGCATACCGACACAAAGGCCCTCGGGGTTTTCTTCTCCCCAAAACCGTAGACCGTTCTGCCGCTTTCCCGCAGCCGGGCCGCAAGGCGGGTAAAATCGGAATCGCTTGAGACGATGCAAAAACCATCAAGTCTTTCACTGTACAAAAGATCCATGGCGTCGATGATCATGGCGCTATCGGTGGCATTCTTTCCCGATGTGTAGGAAAACTGTTGAATCGGCTGGATGGCGTATTCCAGGAGTCTTTCTTTCCAGGAACGGAGGTTGGTGCTGGTCCAGTCGCCGTATATGCGCTTGACGCTGGCTACCCCGTACTTCGCCACTTCGTTCAAAAGGCCTTCAATAATCGCGGGCTGGGTATTGTCCGCGTCTATAAGCACCGCCAGTTTCGCCTGGCTTGTCTCTGTTGATTGACTTGAAAAAGGAAGTAATGGCATTAATCGCTCCTTAACCTTCAAAAATTGATTGTTTGATCCGCCGTAAAAGGCTGATCTTCCCCAAGGGAAGTTTTAAGTCCCCCGAACCCTTTGGCGCCTCAGGGCGTCCGGTTTCCGGGGCCTCCCCGGCGCCGCCTGCGCGGCTGTCCGCAGCGGGCATAACCGGCCGTATCACCAGAACGGTCTCTCCGCCGGATTTTTCCAGGGCTTGGGGGGCGCCCAGGATCCGGCTTTCGCCGCCCCCTTCGTGAAGCAGAACTTCTACCAATGAACCATTGGCGATGGCCTGTTTTGCCACTATGGTCTTTCCCATAAAATCCAAAGTCCGCGCTTCAAGCTTTTCATAACGCATTACCCCAGGGACAAGCTGGGATTCGCTCACAATAACCCGCCGTTCAATCCGGGCGGTTAATTCATCCATGTCCTGCTTCGACAGCCGCAAGTTCCCCAGGGCCCGGCGAAACCGTTCCTTATAGGTCTCCGCCGCACCGGAGTGTTCCATAGGATCGTCCTTGACGGCGAGGGCATCATTACAGAAAAACTGCTCTTTCGGAGACTGCTCAAACCACTTGGGGATCAGGCAGCCGGGTTCTACCGCAATGGGAGGATAGGGCGAACGGAAACTGGCCACGGCAGGCAGGACTCCGCCCGGCCGTGACTCCCGGACAGAGGCGGGCTCTTCTTCACCTTCCCCTGAAACCGCAGCCAGGGGCGGCTGGGCGATAATGTCCACCCCCGCTTTCCTGAGGGCCTGGAGGACGCCTTCCTTACCGGAAATTGAAAGCAGGTAAACCCCGGGGGCAAGAACTTTCCGGATCAGGGCGGAAAACGGATCTGTTTCCGCGAGGTACCGCCGGTTCTCCGTCAGGGTCAATACCGTCCCCTGGTAGAGGGACACCGCGGAATACCGTTCCTCCCAATCCTTTATAGTCCAGCTCAGGTTTTGATCCAGGGGCTTTCCGGAAAGTTTCTCCAGGCGGTTCAGCATAGTTTCCGCCTGAAGCCCTTCGTCAAAGCCCCGGACCACCGATTCCCGGGTCAGCTCAAACTGAACAGTGATGCCCACTTCGCGGGGGGCGCAGAACGAAGCAAGAAACACCGCGTCTGTAAAGCTGATGTCCGGGTACAGAATACAGGAAAATGAAGAATCCATAGCAATAACAGGATTACTGTTTTCTTCCCGGCTTGAAAGGAAAATCCCGTTACAGGAATAATACCGATCCGGTCCTTTTTCCCGGAGCAGTCCCGTCAGTTTCAGGGCATCAAGAAAACTGTCGAGCCCTTCCTCGCCTATGGAGAACGAAGGCATACCGCTCTCGGCCCAGCGCAGCGGCGCAGCTTCCCGTCCCAGGATTTCAACGATCCGGACGAGGATCCTCCGGCTATACCCGCGCCCCTCTTCCAGGGAACTTACGAACCGGCGGGTAAACCGGGCCAGCCACTGAATCCGCCCGCGGTGGAAGAAAAACTCCTCTCCGTCCTGAAAATGGGAAGCGGTATAAATACCCGCAGCCCAGTATTCAAGCCGTTCCCGTAAACTTAACTGCGCAAAAGAAGAAAGTCTCTTCCTGTCCGTCAGAAGCCGGGAACCATCAACCCTGAAGAGCCCCATACCCCGGAGCCCCTTGAGCAGGGTTTCTACATCCAGGAGGGGGAAGAGCTGTTTTCCGTCTTCGGTGACTTTTTTTCTCAGTACCCCCTCGTTCCTGAAAAATTCGTCCTGACTTTCCACGAAGGCGAAGAGGGCGGCGATGATCCTGTCGTCCAGAAGAAGGGGCCCGGCCGCCCCTTCCCCGCTCAGAAGGGCATCTTCCGGCTCAGAATTGCTTTCTTTTTCCCCGGGAAAAGGGGGGAGAAAAAGCGCCGACTTATTGGCGATGAAGGGGGCAAGTACCGGTTCCAGGAGGGGGTTCAAGGCCAGATGGTACACCCCATCTTCCCGAAAACGGTAAAGGATAAGCCGTTCTTCCAGGTTCAGGAGCAGCCCGTGAAGCTCCACATAGGAATACTCCCCGGCAAAGAAGCTTTCCAGATCCCCGGGAACCGGCTCATTCAGGATCGCAATTGCCGCGATAACCCGGTGATCGCTTTTATTAATATACGCGCTGATAGTCTCCTGTATTTCCCGGCGGGAAAGGAAGGAAGCCAGCTCCCCCATAAGCCGGTGCTTGTTAAAAGGCGTCTTGATATTGCCGAAAACACTCCGCAAAAGATCAAAATACGCGTTATCAGGCAATGTGAGAAGGGCGGATTTCCACTCTTCCGCGGTACGAAAACGGTATTTTCGGAACGGCAAGGGTTCATTCGGCATAACCAATAAATTATATAGAAAGAAGCCGTTAACTGCAATATCAGTTTTAAGGCGAAAGGAGCAGTTCTTCTGCGGTCCAGTGCTGGATGGAGTACTTATACCCCTGTTCGGCCAGGAATTTCTGTCTGTTCGCGGCAAAATCTTCTTCCACCGTGAACCTGGACACAATGGTGAAAAAGTAAGAATTCTTTCCCGGTTCCCCTGATTCGCCGGGTTTAGGGCGCAGAATACGGCCCAGCCGCTGGGCTTCCTCCTGGCGGGAACCGAAGGAGCCCGATACCTGGATTGCCATAGAGGCATCGGGAAGATCGATGGCAAAGTTAGCCACCTTGGACACCACGATGACCCGCAGCTCCCCCCGCTTGAACGCGGCGTAGATCCGTTCCCGTTCGGCGTTCGCCGTCTTCCCGGTGATGATGGGGGCCTTGAGGAGCCGCGCAAGGGACTCAAGCTGGCTTATGTACTGGCCGATCACCAGGATAAAATCATCGGGGTGGTTTTCCACGAGCTGCGCAACAACGCTTTCCTTGAGGGGATTTTCGCTGGCAAGACGGTACTTTTCCCGGGGGGTTGCCACCGCGTAAGGTATCTTGAGTTTTTCCGGAAGGTCAAGGCGTATCTCGGTACACAGCGCTTCCGCGATCCAGCCCTTTTCCTCCAGGTCCTTCCAGGGAACATCGTAACGTTTCGGGCCCACAAGACTGAACACCGCATCCTCCGCCCCGTCTTCCCGCACCAGTGTTGCGGTCAGCCCCAAACGCCGCACGGCCTGTAGTTCCGCGGTAACCCGGAACACCGGCGCCGGCAGTAAATGTACTTCGTCGTAAATGATGAGCCCCCAGGGCCGTTCCCGGAAAAGCTTAAAATGGGGGAACGGCCCGTCCCGCACCGGGCGCCAGGTGAGGATCTGGTACGTTGCAACCGTCACCGGGGCTACCGACTTGGAGTCCCCTGAATACTCGGCGATCTGCTCTGTAGTAAGAACGGTCTTATCCAGGAGCTCGTCCATCCACTGGTGAACCGCCGCAACATTAGTGGTAAGGATAAGGGTGTTGGTTTGGATGAGGGCCATGACGGCCATTCCCACCACGGTTTTCCCTGAACCGCAGGGGAGCACGATCACCCCGTAGCCCGTACCGGGCCCGCCGTCCCCCGCTACGGAAACCGCGGCCTCCACCTGGTAATCCCGCAGGGCAAAGGCGGCGCCGGTAGAAGTTCTGTCACGGAGCTTGAGTTCCAGGGGTTCTCCTTTTACGAAGGGGGCTTCGTCCCTGACAGGCCAGCCCAGCCTGATGAGTTCCCGCTTTACCGAACCCCTGTCGGTCAGTTTCAGTTTAAAACCCCCGTCGATTTTTTCCAGGTACTTGTCCAGAATTTTAACGGATGATATTTCCGCCTCAATCGACTTATCATCCGCAAGAAGCAGAAGTTCCTCCGTACCATTACTGCCGCCGGTTAAGCCTGCCGCCGTCATCCTGACCTTCCCGTACCGGGCCATGGTATCGGCAAAACCTTCCAGGACCCCCGAAGGGATGGCATAGCGGGTGTAGGTTTCCAGAGAGCGCTTAATATCCGCAGGAGAAAACCCCGCGCTCGCGGCGTTCCAGAGGGAAAGGGGGGTTATTCTAAAGGTGTGAATATGCTCGGGCGATTTTTCCAGTTCCGCAAAGGGCATGATGGCAACCCGCGCCTTTTCCGCCAGGGGGGCGTGTACGTCGAGAAGCAGAGTTTTATCACTCTGGACAATTAAGGGATTAGCGGGATCATGGGCCATAATTTTACGAATACTCCAGTTTTATTCCCCGAAGACCACTCCTTCCTCCGGATCCATCCGTTCGATAACCGCCAGGGACTCAAGGCGTATGCCCTTCTCCCTGAGGCGCTTGCCGCCGGTCTGGAAGCCCTTTTCTATCACCACCCCCGCGCCGGCAATGGAAGCCCCTGCGGCTTCGCAGAGGAGAACCAATCCTTCAAGGGCGCAGCCGTTGGCTAAAAAATCATCAATAAGCAGCACCGAGCCGCCCTGGGGCAGGTAATCCTTGGGAACCGTGATGGTGTAATCAATGCCGTGGGTGTAGGAGGTAACCTGGGCGCTGTACAGGTTACCGCCGATGTTCTTGGTGCGAAATTTGCGGGCAAACACAACCGGCGCGTTAAAGTACTGGGCGGTAACGCAGGCTATACCTATTCCCGACGCCTCGATAGTCATGATCCGCGTAACAGACAGGCCGGCAAAACGGCGGACAAACTCCTTCCCGATTTCGTTGTAGAGGCCGATATCAACCTGCTGGTTAAGAAAACTCCCCACATTAAGGATATTGCCGGGCATTACCCTGCCTTCCGAGCGAATCCGGTCTTTTAAGAGCTGCATATTTCCCCCTCAATTCTGTTGTTTTCAAAGGCAGCAAGGCTGCAACAAACCGCGGCAATTCAAAGTTTAACCCCATCTTTTTTCCGGACCGCTATATTTTGAATTACCGGCGGAAATTATACCTCAATAAGATTCACCACTACCGCCACCTTTTGTATCGTGCTCTGGGTGGATTCGGCGAGTTCCGAAACTTCCTGGGCGCCGGCATTGATGGTCCGGATCTCGGCGGAGATGGTATCCACATTGGAGGATATATCCCTGGCCTGATCCTGGAGGGCGGAGATTTCCCGGAGCATGTCCTCGTTACCCGCGTTCATTTCCCGGGAGCCGGCTTTTACCTGGCCCGTAATTTCATTCATGGCCTTGAGAGCGCTCAGCACCTGATCCGCCCCTTCCTGCTGTTCCTGAACCGCGTTGTTCACCTGGAGCACTAGTCTTTCCGTCTCCTCCACCCGTTCAGAAACCTGGGCAAAAGCCCTGGCGGAAGCCTCCGCCCCTTTGACAATACCGTCAATGGTTTCGGTGATCTGCTTGAGTTCAACGCTGATCTTCTGGGATTCCCCGGAGGAATTTTCCGCCAGCTTCCTGATTTCATCGGCTACCACCGAGAAACCCTTTCCGGCATCTCCCGCATGGGCGGCCTCGATGGCGGCGTTCATAGCCAGGAGATTGGTCTGGGCGGCGATGGTGGCGATAATCCGGTTCGCCTCCCGGAGCATTTCCGACTGGGTAACAATCTTCTGGATCTTGTCGCCGCTTTCCTGCTGAATGCGGCTCCCCTCAGAGGCCGCGGTATTAACCGTGTTGAACTGCTGGGCCATTTTCTCCGCCACGCCGCCGATAGAATTGATATTCCCTATCATTTCTTCCACCGCCGCGGAAGCCTGACTCATACTTGAAGCCTGGGTATCAATTGACGTATTCAGGGATTCAATGTTTTTCGCAATCTGGTGCACCGATGCGGAGGATTCAGCCACAGTCCGTATCTGGGACTGGGTTTGTTCCCGCACAGACGCTACATTCTGTGAAATTTCCTTAATGGCCGAAGCCATGCCGGCGGCGTTCGCTCCAAGCCGCTCACCGGACGCGCTCAAAACCTCCTGGCCGTCTTTTATATCCCTCATCCCGCCGGCCATGTTTTCACAAAAACTGTTTACCATTCCGGCGATGGTCCCCAGTTCGTCTACAGAACAGATCGTGATACGCCGGGTCAGGTCTTTCTTCTCGGAGGACAGATTTTCCAACTGGTCGATCACCGAAGTGTAGAGAGCCGCGGTATTAGACTTTATCACCAGGGTCAAAATGAAGACAAAGACAATGAACGCCGCCATAAATACTATCGTTAAAAACCATGCGCCGCCGGTCATAACCGAAAAATCAACGCCCGCCTTGGCCGCAGTAAGAATGGTAACGGAAATAGCGAAAAGAAGGGTAAGCAGGGCAACCGCCAGGGGAATGATCATCATCTTGACGCTCTGCCTCTGCTCCCGGAGCTCCCTGGGGTAATGGGTAAGGTTATTGGCTATCAAAGTTTTGGAGATCATGTTGTCGCTCAGGACGTACATAAAAGTACCCACCAGCATTCCCGCCGAAAGGGCCGCCATGAACAGGGGCGTCCGGATTTCCCTCTCAATGCCGGCCGCGCTACCCTGAAGAAAAATAACGATCAAAAACACCGCTTGGAGCACTACAATGAAAGCGATGGTCTTTAGGGGCACAATACCGAATTTTTCCAGAAACTTAACAAATTCCCCCCCCTCGGCATGTATGGCCGGAGAAGAAAAGAGGGGGGCGCTGAGGGACAAGACCGCCGACGACGCCACAAAATAGCCAAGCAGGGGAAGGCCGGCGCGAATCAGCATGACCTGGAACGGTACATCCCCTGCCCGGAATAGCATGAGCAGTACGAAATTCCCCGCGATAGTCACTATGCCGCTTATAACAACGGCTGCCATAAACTGGATTCTTTTATTCATAGGATTATTATACAAAAAATTTGATTATAGTTCTAGTTCCAGCTGCCCGCTTTCCATGGCCTCCCGGTTCCGGCCCTTCTGGGGGAAGAGCTCTCCATGCCAGCCCATGGCGGCGGCGATAGACTGGGCCACCGGGAGGACCTGGGAGTCGGTGTAGTGATCGTAATCCAGGGCGGAGCGGGACAGGGAAAGGGGTTCCGGCCCGTTCACGGTCCAGAGGAATTCCACGGTTCCCCGCCTGCCCTTCCAGCCAAGGGCGCGGGCGGCCTTAACCTGGGGCGGGGTGGCGGCGGTGTAGGTTTCAGGGGGCCGGGAAAGGCGCTTCCGGTACACAATTTCCGCGTCCAGTTTGCCGGATCGCAGTTCCCGGAGTACCCCCCGCACCTTTTCTTTAAACTCCCCTTCTCCCCCTCCCTGAAAAACCAGTTCCAGAAGATCAAGCTGAAGCCGCCGGGCCAGGGGCGTGGCGTCGCTCCGTACCGCCTCCATGCCCTTTACCTCCACTTCTGTTGTACCGTCTTCGCCGAGCAGGTAGCCTCCGTATCCCTTCGCCCGCCCCCGCTGTTCTCCCCCGCCATGGAAATTCCTGAGGTGGGGAATGATTAAACGGCGGTACACCTTCTCAAACCGGAGTTCCATAAAAGATTCCCGCTGGTATTCGTCCCGGACCTGTTCACTGAGGCGCGCGTTGAGTTCCTCCGCCAGATTCCCGCAGCATTGCTGAAACTCCTGGTATGAAGCATCGTCCCCCAGGCCCGATGCTACAAAAAGAGAATCCGTGTCGCCGTACAAAACCCGGTAGCCTTGGGCGGCAAACCAGTCCCGGGAAAAATGGAGCCATTTCCGGGCAAAAGAAGTGATAGCCCCCGCAAGTTCCGTGCGGGCGTAACAGCAACTGGCCGTCCCCAGGACGCCATAAAAACTGTTCATCAGTATCTTGTACACAAACGCGGCGGTTTCATCCCCCGCCAGAAGCGCCGCCCGGCGGCTCTCAAAATACCCGGCGATAAGACGGGGCAGTACCCCTGTTTCCCGGGAAAATTCCGCGCCGTTGGGGGCGTGGATCACGGCGGCCGGGGCGGGAGCGGCATCAACCCCTTCTCCGTCCTTTGCCCGCGCATGAGTCCAGGGGTCGATATTAAAGGTGCGCATGATCGTGGGGTAAAGGCTGCGGAAGTCAAACACCGCCACGTTAGGGAAAAAACCCGGCAAGGGTTCAAGCACGGCGCCTCCCGCCGCCCCGGACACCTGGAAATCCGCCGGAGGGGGAGGAGGAGGCGCTATCCCCCGCCTGCGGAGTTCCAGGCCGTAGATACGCTCGAAACTCACCACGCTGGTCCAGGCCTTGTCCAGGGACACCCCGGTAAGGGCGGCCCGTTCCACCGTGAGACTGAAGAGGCCGGTTTTATTGAGGATACGAAGCGCCAGTTCCGCATCACGGTAGCAATACTGTCCAAATAAAACAGGATCACCGTCGTAGAGGGCGTCCAGCTCCGCGATCTTGTCTTCCCCTTTGGAAGAGACGATTTTCCCTTCACCCAGAATCGTTTGGGCCACCGTTTCCAGGGTAAAGTCCGCGTAGGAACCGTACCCCCATCCCCGGGGACCGGAGCGGACCACCCGCAGGGCATCGATCACCTGCCTCCCCGGGACCAGGGCCGCGGCCGACCGTTTCCTCCAGCCGCCGCCCGCTTCCCCGGGGAAGTACTTCGCCTCTTCCCCGGCGCGGCCCAGGGCAAAGGGACTGCCCAGTGTTCCGCAGCGTTTTGCCAGATGGGGGTAATCAAAGTCCAGAAAGTTCCAGCCGGTGAGCACGTCCGGGTCCATTTCCCGGATGTCGTTAACAAAAGCCTCCAGCAGGGTACGTTCGCTGTTGTGGTAGTAAATCTGCGGGCTGCCGCCGTCTTCCGGCGGCGTTTCCGCCGCCGCGCCGGCCTCAGGCGCCGGCGCTTCCGGCGGCTCAAAGCCGGCGGGAAGCAGCACCCGGACCTGGCCTGTCATACGGGCAAAGTCCGCGCCGGAAAGGCTGATTCCCACCGCCCGGACCGAGCCCTTCCGGGTATCGGTTTCAATATCGATTGAGGCGATTTTGAGGGCCGCTTTGACAGGACCTTCCGCCGCCTTTAGTTCCGGCCGGGTAAACACCAGGTCCAAATGTCTGCCCCGGCGGCTTTCCCCCCGGATCTCCACCGGGCCCCGGATAAAACGCCGGATCAGAAAGTCATCGGCGGGCTTGAGGCCCCCGTCGGGGCTTGCAATGCCCCCGGCTTCCAGAAGATCCAGGGCGGATGTACGGGCGGAGTAGCGTTCAAAGGAAAGGCGGACGAGTCTTTCCTTTCCTGAAAAGGCCTCAAATTCAGGCGGTAAAACCCGGTGCTTTACCCGTGACAGTAATACTGTGCTACGCTCAAGGTCGTTTTCGTATATGTGGAAGGCGGGAACCCACGAATCGTCCATGGCGCCGAAGGAACGGCCGTCCTCAAGCCGGCCGGTAAAGTACAGCCGGTTTTTGCGGTAATCGGCCCATACGTGAACGAGGAAGCCGCGCAAGGGATTGGAGGGGTGCGAAGCAGCCACGGCCCGCAGGGCCGGGGCCGGAGCTATAGCGGAGCCCCGGAAAGCCCGGTCCGGCCCCAGGCCGGATGCGCCCAATTCCTCACGCTTCACCGGTTTAAGCTTTTTTTGGCGGTCAGGATCCATTCCAGGAGTACCGCGTATACCGGCCGGGAAGCGATGACTTCGGAGGTGACAAAGGCGGAAAGGCTTACGAGCACAAGGCTTCCCAAGTGGTTGAAATTACCGCTCATCTCCAGGATCAGGACAATCCCCGTCACCGGCGCCTTGACCACCCCGGTGAAAAACCCGGCCATGCCGAGGATCATAAAGTTAAGGCGCTGAGCGGAAAGGGCTAAACCGAAATGGGTCAGAACTTTCCCCAGGGCGATTCCGGTGAGGGCGCCGCAGGAGAGGAAGGGGAGAAAAATACCGCCCGACGCGCCCGAACCGTAACAGAAGGCGGTGAAGATCAGTTTCCCAAAAAACAGCAATCCTATCATGGCAAAGGCAGGCTCTTTTATTGACAGTGATTCTATCAGACCATGGCCGCCTCCGGTAATGTCAAAGAAGAAAAGACCCAGGGGGATGGAAACGAGGAGGGCCGGTACGGGCCTTATGGTCTGGGGAATGCGCAGCCTGTCGTAAAGGCTGAGGGAGCGGTAGAGGGCCTTCTTGAAGAGATCCCCCAGAATGGCGCAGAGGACCCCGAGGACCGCTACCCAGGGGAAGGCCGAAAGGGGGAGAACGGCCGCATGGCGAAAGTCAAAGACGGGCCCGAGGCCGAAGAAGTATCCCGCCACCGCGTCCGCCGCCATGGAAGCCCCCATGGCGCACGCGATGTTCAGGGGGTAAAAGGTTGACTGCAATTCTTCAATGGCGAAGAGCACCCCTGCCAGGGGGGCGTTGAAGGCGGCGGCCATGCCCGCGGCGGAGGCGGCGGTGACAAGGTACTTCCGCTCCGCATGGGGCCGGCGGAAGAGGGTCAAAACCCCCATCCCCACATAGGCGCCTATCAGGATGGACGGCCCTTCCCGTCCCAGGGAAAGGCCGGCAGCCAGCGCCAAAATGCCCGTAATAAGCTTTAAAGGCAGCTCCGGCCCCCACTCAAAACTCATTTCCCTGGACAGGGCGCCCTTTATCTGGGGAATACCGCTCCCCCTTATCATGGGCCGCGCCTTCGCGGCCCAGCCCAGAAAAATCCCGGTAAGCCCCAGCGCCGCAGCCCAGAGCGCCGTCCAGTAAAAGGGGGCGCGGGGGAGAAAGCTGTAGAGCCGGCGCCGCAGGGCCTCGGCCTTTTCCAGGGATATTCGGAACAGGACGATCACGAAACCCACGGCAAAACCGATGAGGACGCTTTCAATCACCACCGCAAGACGAGAACGGTACCAGTGACGGACCAGGGATCTCATCCTGGCCTGGGATCTTTCCATACCGGTACTATTATGCCTGGTTTTTCAAATATGAGCTAGTATTAAGCAGCAATTCGCAATTCAAACGAAGACATTGAAAATTTGCCTTGAAAAATTTACTTGGGGTCCTGTCGGCCGAAAAAAACACGGGTCCTCCCGGTGGTCCCGCCCGTGTTTTTTTCGCCGCCACCCCTCAAGTACGTTATTGAGGCACTTTTGATGGCGATCAGAATTAGAATTGCTGCCTTATTGGTGAGGGAATCACCGAAAAAACGGTAGTTGGCCGATAAAAGCTGGATAGTTTTTTGAATTTGGAATTGTTGCATCTATGAAGTGGTTAATGATTCCCGGTATGCAAAATGCAGATAGTTTTTCTGTTATGATTTGGAAGCATCGAGAAACCACAAAACTTTTAAGAACTTTTACCTCGAAGACGAATGGAACCTTCGGTTCCTAAGTCGAATAAGGAAGGACCATTTCATAGTTTCTCATCTTTACTTCTTCGACTTCGGCGACTTTGCGGTTGAATTCTTCGTGAAAAGTCTGTGTTGTCCGTATGGCCAGTGGTTTAAAATGAAAATTGCTGCGTTTCCAGGAGGGTGGGTAGCGCAAGTAATGATATTAATGATATTATAGTAAAGTTAAATAGGGTTTTAACCTGAAAAACGCCAGGGGAAGTCCGGCAGACAGCCAACCGGGCAATTATTAAGGAGTAAAACTCTATGAAAAGCGGCATTAACAGCCATACTATAGGTTCAGAAACGGTTCTCAGTATAGCATTAAACCACCTAAAAATTTTTTTAATTCCCTTTTTTATCGTGTTATGCCTGCTCTTACCTGCCGGGGAAGTCTCTTGTCAGGAGGGGAGCGGTTTTGCCTTTGGGCTGGGGGTAGATGGGGGGTTCTATGGCCCGAAAAGATTTGCCTTGGGCGGTTCCCTGCAGGAAGAGTTTATGTTTGGCCCCCGGGTTTCACTGGGCCTGCGGATAGGAGTGTTTCAAGACTTTAACGATGCACAGATTTTTGAACCGGCCCTTTTTGGGCGATGGTATTTTTTGCCCGGACGGCGAGTGCAGGTTTTTGCCCAAGGGGAAGTGGGGGCGGCGGCATTCAGCGCCGGGGAGGGAATTTATCCCCCATTTATGGCCGGCCTTGGGGCCGGGGTCCGTATTCCGCTGGGTAACTGGTATGTAGAAGCCGCTATCCGGGGAGGGTATCCCTACATTGCCAGGACCGGACTTGTTTTCGGCTACGCCTTTAATAGAGGGGAAGCCGTCAGGGAAGAACCGCAACAAAGGGCCGATACGGAGCAACCGAGGGCAGCGGAACAAGCGCGAGCGGCGGAGCAAGAACAGGCGCGAGCCGCAGAACAGGCGCGGGCCGAGGAGCAAGCACGGGAGGCGGAACAGGCACAAGCGGCAGAGCAAGCGCGGGCCGCAGAACAGGCGCGGGCCGAGGAGCAAGCGCGAGCCGCAGAGCAGGCACAGGCGGCAGAGCAAGCGCAGGCCGCAGAGCAGGCGCGGGCGGCGGAGCAGGCACAAGCCGCTGAGCAAGAACAGGCGCGGGCGGCGGAACAAGCGCGAGCCACGGAACAGGCGCGAGCCGCAGAGCAGGCACAGGCGGCAGAGCAAGCGCAGGCCGCAGAGCAGGCGCGGGCGGCGGAGCA
>JAITNM010000076.1 GCA_031290475.1 Treponema sp.
GAGATCAACGTCGGGACCTACCGCAATTCCCAGGCCCCTACCGGAGGCCAGGCTCCTACTGGAAGCCAGGCTCCTACTGGAAGCCAGGCTCCTGCCGAAGAGGCCGTGGACCTGCCCCCGCTGCCGGAAAACTTTGTCTATTCCCATGTCGTCCGGCTGGGGGACCTGATCTTTGCCGCCTGGGAGGAGCAGGAGGATTACAACATCGGCGCGGCGGGGTTTATGGTTTTTAGGCCGTAGACCGAACGCGTTTCAACAGCTTTTTACAGGTACCTTCGCGCCTGTTTCTTGTATTCCCGGTACTGTTCCCCAAATTTGCCTTCCAGGAATTTTTCTTCCCGCTTTATTTGAAGGTGTATCCCTATTATTGCCCCCACCGCCATGGCGATACACGGTATATTCGGATATACGAGCATGATCCCCGTAAAAAACAGATCCATAAACAGGAATATGGGGTTCCGTGAATATTTGAACATGCCGCTGGTTATGAGTTCATGCGAGTTTTTTTCATCAATCCCAATGCGCCAGGCTTTTCCAAAGGAAATTAACGCAAAGAGGAAAATGACAAGCCCGGCGAAGCATAGCACAATGCCAACGTATTTTGTGCGCTCATTACCGATCAGGTAGCGCGACAGTATTCCGGGTAATTTGATATGCAGGGCCGTTAGTATGACAAAGACACTCCAGATGATCAGCACGGGGAATAAAATATTTTCCAGAATTATTTCAAGCGGTTTCTTCGCACTTGTCCCGATTACCCAGACCTTAACACCCCTTTTATACAGCAATACGGTTCTTCCCAGGAACATCGCATAAAACGTTACCAGGTTTGCCAGTACCAGAATATCAATTGTTTCCATACGATAGTGTATCCCTTTGATTCCTGCGCTGTCAAGGCTTCGAGCTTGCCTAAAACAAATCAAGAAATGCACGGTTATGATTCCTCAAATATTAATGGTAATTCCTTAAAAGCTGTACCGCCTCGGAGATGCGGAAGGGGGCATAGCCTTGGATGCCCAAGGGGACGATCTTTTCCCCTGGGTCGGTGCGGTATTGGTTGGGCGCAAGACCGGTGACCTCCTTAAAAACCCGGTAAAAGGAGGAATCGCTTTCGAAGCCGCTCTCGGCGGCAATATAGGGAATGGTTAAGGCGGAGTTACTCAGGAGATTTTTGGCATATTCCACCCGGTAGCTGTTCACCAGACTATGTACCGATGCCTAACCGGCGGCCTTGAGTACCTTGAATATTTTTGCCCGGCTCATGCCTATCCCGGCAGTAAGACTGTCGATAGGTATTTCTTCTTTGCAATGATCCCTGATGTACTGTTGAATACGATCAAAGTCTTCAAGCTGTTGATCCGTAGCCCTGATTTCTTCGGGCCTGGCGATTTTGTCGTATGCCGGGCCGGCACGGTCCCGGTTAAAGAGGAGGCTGATAAACCGGTAGAAGCAGCTCTTGAGGGCAAAGGGGTAGCCGTCAGGCTTTTCGTGGATCAGAAGCCCCATCTCCGCAAGGGTGCTGCGGAAGGAGGCGGCTGTCTCCGGCGGCGGGGGATTGTTGGCGCGGGTATTCAGGTAAAAGTTGAAGGTGGTTTTATAAGCTTCCAGTAAGGGCGCGGGGCTCCAGAGCAGAATCAGGCAGAGGTTGCTCTTTTCTGAGGTCATGATCGAGTGAATCTCCCGGCTGTTAAGGAGTATGAGATCCCCCTTTTCCAGGACAAAACTTTGTCCCCCGGCGCTTACCGTGATAGATCCCCGGAGGACAAAGATTACCTCGTACTCATAGTGCCAGTGGGGGCTGGAATGGTCGATGGACACGGTACGGCATAAGATCGGCGCTTCCTTGATGTGTTCCACATATTCCAACTCCGCCTGTTCCATAACCACCCCTTCAAATTTGGGAAACAAAAAGATACTTTTTGAGAACACCGCCTAAAAGATCCCCCCTATTATACTGTGATGCCTTGGAATAGGCAAACCCAAATTTTATCGAGTTTGGAGGCTTACATGGTTTTTCTGCGCAGCCTTATTGGGCGTTTGATCATGCTTATTTTTACCCTGCGCTATTTTTTCACCAAAGCAGCGGTATATGAGGACGCCTGTAAGAAAACCCACCGGTGGTATCGGCTAAAACTTCCGGGGGCGAAGGCTGCGGACGGGTCGCCCTTTTCCGTCTACGTTAAAAAAGGGATGGCGAATAAATTGATCATTTATTTTGCCGGAGGAGGCGCTTCCTGGAACGGGCAAACCGCGGCGGCGCCCATGTCCTTCCAAACGATAATCGAGGGGAAAGAAGGCTATTATTTTTCCCGCCTTGATAATTACCAGGAACTCTTCATCAACGGAATCCTCGGCAAGGATGACCGGCGCAATCCCTTCAACGAATGGAATTACATCTACCTTCCCTATTCCACCGCCGATTTCTATGTGGGGAATAACGAGTTTCCCTACACCGGAACGGATGGGAAGCGGCATATCCTCTACCACAAAGGGGTGGAAAATATGCGCCGCGCCTTGGAATCTATCCCCCCTGAGTTCTGCCGGCCCGAATCCCTGTTTATCATTGGGGAAAGTGCCGGTGCTTTTGGCGTTGTGGCTAACGCCGGCGAGGTGGCGGCCTTTTTCCCGGAATGTCAGGATATTACGGTTTATGCCGATGGTTCCCATATTGAGTACCCCGGCTGGAAGGGGATTATCCGGGATGTGTGGAAGGCGGCGGAGGACAAGTACGCCTGTGTGGGAGAGGACGGGATGTTGATCCGGGACTGGTTTATCCGCCTGGGGAAGCAACTCCCCGGCGCGGCCCTGCTCCAGTCCAATTCCGCTTTTGACGAGACCCTGTCCCAGTTTCAAAATAAGCTGAACCACGATCAGTATACGGTGACCCTCCAGGCCCTGGAGGAATTCCACCGGGGGCTTGCCCAGGAGGTCCGCGAGATAAAGGCCGCCCTTCCAAACTTTTATTACTATATCGCCAACCATGATAAAAACCCCGCCACGGGCAAGACCGCCCATACCACTACCCGGTATCCCAAGCGGCTCTACGAAGACCGGGTGGAAGGCGTTTCCGTGGCCGAATGGCTCAAGGCGGCGGTCATTAATAAACAGTACCGGGATGTGGGGAGTGAATTAATTTAAGTGAACAAGTAAAGCAAATTTTATCAAGGAGGATGATATTATGGCACAAACGGCGCTCCAGGGAATTGTACAAGAGCGGCTTAAATTCAGGGAAAAGCTGGCCTATGGATTAGGGGACATGGCCTGCAATGTTGTTTGGGGCGGCGTGGGAGCCTTCGCCACCTACTACTACACCAATTCGGCGGGTATGGCGGCGGCGGCCATCGGAACCATGTTCATGATTTCACGGGTCTTCGACGGGGTTTCGGATCTGATCATGGGATTGATTATCGACCGCACCCGGTCCCGGTTTGGCAAGGCCCGGCCCTGGCTTTTGTGGATGGCAATCCCCTTTGCGGTGGCGGCGGTGCTGCTCTTTTCGGTCCCCCAAAACTGGGGGGCTGGGGCAAAACTCATCTATGCTTACATCACCTACAATCTTTTGGGGACCGTGGTCTATACAGCCATCAACTTGTCCTACGGGACCATGACGGCCCTGATCACCGACGACAGTAAGGATCGTACCTTGCTCAACGTGTTCCGTATGTTGGGATCGGTGATCATGGGGATTATTGTGAACATAGCCGTCATGCCCATGGTGAACGGATTCGGCGGCGGTCCGGGGGCATGGCGGACCACTTTTATCATCCTTGGCACGGTGGGGGCGGGACTCTTCTTTCTCTGTTTTGCCGGAACCAAGGAGCGGGTCGGCGCATCCGCCAAAAAAGAGGATGTGGTTCCGATCAAAGCGGCCCTGGGGGCGCTGTTCCGCAATAAATATTGGTATCTCATCGTGATAAACGGCATCATTGGCTCTACCGCTGCCGGTACGATGGGGGTAAATATCTACTTTGCCAAGTACTGGCTTAATGATGAAACCCTGGTGGGGGTTCTGTCGATGACTACGATGCTGCCCCTGCTTATCGGACTCTTTTTTATGGCCCCTCTGGTGGTCAAGGTGGGGAAACGCAATCTTATGCTTATCGGGTGTCTGGTTTTGATAACCGGTATAATTGTTCAGATTCTGGGAGTAACCAGCCTTTCCATGGTTTTAGCCGGAGGTATTCTGCGGGGGCTGGGGATGGTTCCCATGGCAGCGGTTGGGTTTGTGATAACCGCGGATGTGATTGACTATGGCGAATGGAAGACCGGCATCAGAACCGAAGGGCTGGTGTATTCCGCTTCCAGCCTGGGGACTAAGGTGGGGACCGGTTTGGGAGCTGGAGCCCTGGGCTGGTCCCTGGCTTTTGGCAATTTTGACGCCGCCCTGGATGTTCAGGACACACCGGCTAAAACAGCCATACTATTTGTGTTTGTCTATCTGCCCCTCATTCTGTATTGCCTCAGTTCAGTAATACTCCTGTTCTACAAGCTGGACAAACAACTTCCCCAAATTCTCATCGATCTTAAAGAACGGCATCTTAAAGCCGGGGCCTTGGATTAATAATACTTACTAAGCAGAAGGAGTAAACATGGAAAAGTATCAGGATGCAAATCAGCCTATTGCGGCGCGGGTAGAGGATCTGCTATCCCGCATGAACCTGGAACAAAAGGTAGCCCAATTACAGTGCAGCATGGCTATGGGGGATGATCCGGCCCAGATGCTTGCCCCATTTGCCAACGGCATCGGTGAGGTGGTGAGTATGGCCACTCAGAATACGGTGGAGGGGGTTATCGCTTTTAACCGGAAGGTGGTAGAGACCATCATGCAAAACCCCCTGGGGATTCCCCCGATTCTCCATGTGGAGGCCATCACCGGCGCCGGCTGCCCTGGAGCGACCATATTCCCCTCGGCCATCGGCCTGGGGGCAACCTTCGCCCCGGATACGGTACGGGAAATGGCGGAGATCATCCGTAAGCAGATGCTGACTGCCGGTTACCGTCAGGCCCTGTCCCCGGTGATGGACGTGGCCAGGGACCCCCGTTGGGGCCGGGTGGGGGAGACCTATGGCGAGGACCCCACCCTCAACGCCATGATGAGTGTCGCCTTTACCAAGGGTCTGCAAAGTGATGATCTGCGGAACGGGGCGGTAGTCACCGGGAAGCACTTTCTAGGTTATGCGGTCAGTGACGGCGGCCTCAACATGGCGAGCCATCCCCTGACACCGAGGGAAGTCCGGGAGGTTTACGCTAAACCTTTCCAGGCCGCTATCACCGAGGGGGGCCTCCAATCAATTATGAATTCCTACGGGACCATCGACAACGATATGATCATCCAGTCCCGTGAGATCCTCACCAAACTGCTCCGGGAGGAGATGCGCTTTGAAGGGGTGGTGGTCTCCGATTATATGTCCATCGATCGCCTGGTGCATCACCGGCTTGCCCGCGACTTCCGGGAAGCGGGGGTCAAGGCCCTTAAAGCTGGGCTTGATGTGGAATGTCCCTTTCCCCATGGATATACGGATCTTCTGGTCCAGGCGGTCCGGGCCGGGGAGGTTGAGGAGGCCCTGGTGGATCGCTCGGTACGCCGGGTGCTGGAAACCAAATTCAAACTCGGCCTTTTCGAGAATCCCTATCCCTTTGCGGATCTGCTGGAGGAGGCCTACCGGGAGCCTTCCCACCGGGCCCACAGCCTTAAAGCCGCCCGGCAGTCCATCGTCCTCCTCAAGAACGATGGGATTCTGCCCCTGGCAAAGACGGCGCGGAAAATCGCCGTGCTGGGGCCCCACGCTGACAGCATTAGGCTCCTCTACGGTTGCTATACCTATCCTGCGGGTATCGAAATGCGGCTTGGGGGTACCCTGGAGGAGGATATGGCCGGTATGGATGTCGATGGCGCCATGGCGAATGCCATGCCCTCCATGGGCTCCAAGATCGAAAAGCCCCCGGCCATGCTGGGCTCCGAGATTATCAAGGAAGCTCCGGTGGTCACGGAAACTATCCGGGCCATGTACGGCGACATAACCCCTACCATCCTGGCGGCGATCAAGGCAAAGGTCCCCAACGCCCAGATGGTTTACGCCGAGGGCTGTGAAGTGGCCGGTTGTGACCACTCCAAGTTTGCCGAAGCCATTGAGGTCGCCAAGCAGGCGGACCTGGTGATTCTTACCCTGGGGGGCAAGTACGGCTGGGGTAATTCCTGCACCATCGGCGAAGGTATCGACTGCGACGACATCGGCCTTACGGGGATTCAGGAGGAGTTTGCCCAGGAGATTACCGCAGTGGGCAAGCCAACAGTATTACTGCATCTGGATGCCCGCCCCCTGAGCAGTGTCTGGGCGCAGAAAAACATCAACGCCATTCTGGAATGTTGGTATCCGGGGATCACCGGCGGCGAGGCCATCGCGGACGTGATCTTTGGGGATTACAACCCCGCGGGCCGTATGCCCATGACGGCGCTCCGCAACTCCGGTCAGGTTCCCATATACGCCGGGCAAAAGATGGGGAACAGTTATTACGGCAAGAAAGCCGCCACCCTCAACAAATACGCCGAGGGCAGCCTGGCCCCCCTTTACTATTTTGGGGAGGGTAAGAGTTACACCAGCTTCGACTACTCAGGTCTCCAGGTGGATAAAAACGTGAGTACCGGCGGCACGGTGAACATCAGCTTTACGGTGAAAAACATTGGGAAAGTTGACGGTGACGAGGTGGCCCAGCTTTACATAAAGGATGAGCAGTCCAGTATGCTCAGGCCCTACAAGGAATTTGCCGGGGCAAAACGGATCTTCCTCAAGGCCGGGGAAAGCCGGCAGATTCGGTTTACCCTCAAGCCCAGCCAGTTCGCCTTCCTTAATCAGGATATGAAGTGGGTGGTGGAAGCCGGGGACATGGCGGTTCTGGTGGGGACCTCCTCCGAGGATATCCGGCTTTTAGGCAGCTTTCACATTGATAATTGCGCCGAGATTGACGCGCCGAGCCGGGGCTTTTATGCTTTAACAGAATAACTGAATAACTACCAAGCCGGATGTTTTTTTAAGCTTACGGCTTGCTGCCCTGTATCTTGCCGAGGGGGTTGTACCGGAATCGGATCCCACCGATGCAGCACATATTGCGATTACCGCAGCCAATGGATTAGACTTTATTGTGAGCTTGAACTTTGAGCACATTGTCCGGCCTTGGGCCATTGAGCGGGTCCGGCGGGTGAATAT
>JAITNM010000129.1 GCA_031290475.1 Treponema sp.
CGGCTCAAACGGCTCCAGACCCTGAACGCGCCTGATATCATCATCAGAAATGAAAAGCGTATGCTCCAGGAGGCGGTGGACGCCCTGTTCGATAACTCCAAGAAGAAGCGGGTGGTGAAGGGCGCTTCCAACCGGCCCCTCAAGTCTATCAGCGATATGCTCAAGGGGAAGCAGGGACGGTTCCGGCAGAACCTGCTGGGAAAGCGGGTTGACTACTCGGGCCGTTCGGTTATCACCGTGGGCCCGGATCTCAAGATGTGGCAGTGCGGGCTTCCCACAAAAATGGCCCTGGAACTTTTCAAGCCCTTTATCATGAAAAAATTGGTTGATAAGGACGTGGTTTACAATATCAAAAAGGCCAAGATGCTCGTGGAGGCCGAAACTCCCGAGGTCTTTGCCATCCTGGATGAGGTGGTGAAAGAACACCCGGTGCTCCTGAACCGGGCGCCCACCCTGCACCGCCTTGGGATTCAGGCATTTGAGCCCGTCCTGGTGGAGGGCAAGGCCATTAAGCTGCACCCCCTGGTATGCCACGCGTTTAACGCCGACTTTGACGGGGACCAGATGGCGGTCCATGTGCCCTTGACCCAGGCGGCCCAGATGGAGTGCTGGACCCTGATGCTCAGCGCCCGGAACCTCCTCAACCCCGCCAACGGAAAGACCATTGTCTTCCCCTCCCAGGATATGGTCCTGGGGATTAACTTTCTTACCAGGATCAAGCCCAAGGCCAAGGGTACGGGCCGGCGGTATTACACTACCGATGAAATTCTTATGGCTGTGGAGGCCAAGTCCCTGGATTGGGAAGCGGCCATTATGGTGAAGCCCAACAAGTTCCCCATCTGGGAGAAGGTCGGGAAGGAAATGCAGAGCGGTCCCAACGGTCTTATCGAGACTACCGCCGGGCGGCTCGTGTTTAACGAGGAGATGCCCCCGGAGATTCCCTTTATCAACTACGAACTCAAGGACAAGGAACTCCGGGCTCTTATCGAAGACATCTTCAGCAACATGGGATCCTGGACCACGGTAAAGATGCTGGATGTTATTAAGGCTACGGGCTACAAGTACGCCACGGTGTTTGGCGCTACTATCGGTATAGACGATATTGTGGTTCCCAAAGAAAAACCCGAAATGATCGAGAAGGCAAATAAAGAGGTTGAGTCGATTCAGAACCAGTGGCGCAAGGGACAGATAACTTCGGAAGAGCGGTATAACCGGGTTACCGAAGTCTGGACCAAAACCAATGAAGAACTTGCCAATGTAATGATGAAAACCCTTGAGGCGGACAGGGACGGCTTTAACTCCATTTATATGATGGCCAATTCAGGCGCCCGGGGAAGCCGCAACCAGATACGCCAGCTCGCCGGTATGCGGGGCCTCATGGCCAAGCCCTCGGGGGCTATCATTGAGCTTCCCATACGGTCAAATTTCAAGGAAGGGCTCTCGGTTATTGAGTTCTTTATCTCCACCAACGGCGCCCGGAAGGGCTTGGCCGATACGGCCCTTAAGACCGCCGAGGCGGGTTATCTGACCCGGCGGCTCGTCGATATTGCCCAGGACGTAGTGGTGAATGAGAATGACTGCGGCACTATCAACGGTATCTCCTATTCGGCCATCAAAGACGGTGAAGATATTGTCGAACCCCTTTCCGACCGGATCGTGGGGCGCTATACCCTGGAACGGGTCAAGCATCCTATTACCGGGGAACTTATTATTGACGTAAACGAAGAAATCACCGAGAAAATTGCGGAAGCCATAAACGCCGCGGGGGTGGAAACAGTACGTATCAGGACGGTACTCACCTGCGAGGCAAAGCACGGGGTATGCCGCAAGTGCTACGGCAGGAACCTGGCTACCAACCGCTCGGTGGATATCGGGGAAGCGGTGGGTACTATTGCCGCCCAATCCATCGGACAGCCGGGGACCCAGCTTACCATGCGTACCTTCCACATCGGCGGCGCCGCCACCAAGGCAAGCGAAGAGAACCGTACCTTCCTCAAATATCCGGTCTATATCCGGTCTGTATCCGGGGCCCACGTAGCAATGCCGAACGGCCACTGGCTTTTTACCCGTAAAGGTTACACCATGGTCAACAAGGTGATGAAGGAATACAAGCTCGAAAGTAAAGACGAGCTTTTAGTGGAAGACGGGAAGCGAATTATCCGTGGGGAAGCCATCATCAAACGGGGGAATAAATCCATCGAATCCTCGGAAATCGCCTATGCCATGGTGCTGGGGGAGGGCAAGGAAAGGGTACTCTGCCTTATCGGCCAGGATCAGAAGATAGAAATCAGGAATGGTTCCGATTTTATTGTGAAGGCAGGGGATGTGGTAGGGGCGGAAAAAACTATTGCCACCTTCGACCCCTTCTCGGACCCGATCATCGCCGAAGCTTCAGGAACGGTAAAGTACGAGGACATTATCCCCGGTACCACGCTGCGGGAAGATATCAACGAGGAAACCGGGAACACCGAGAAACAGATTACCGAGTTCCAGCTTGAGAGTAAACAGCCGCGCATCTACATTGTGGATGAGGCGGGCAATGAAATGGCCTCCTACTTCCTCCCCGGCGGGGCCTACATCCAGGTCGATGAGGGGGAAAAGGTCAGCGCCGGAAGAACCATCGCCAAAACCTTGAAAGAATCCGCCAAGGCCATGGATATCACGAGCGGCCTTCCCCGGGTCAGCGAGCTCTTTGAAGCCCGGAAACCCAAGAGCCCTGCGGTGCTCGCCCAGGTGGCAGGCACGGTGTACTTCAAGGGTATTGTCAAGGGTAAGCGGGTAGTGACGGTGCAGGACGCCTTCGGAAAGGAGTACAAGCACCTCATCCCCATGACCAAGCGGCTTTTGGTACGGGACGGCGACTCGGTGGACGCGGGGGAGCCCCTCTGCGTAGGGGCTACCAATCCCCACGACGTGCTCCACATCCAGGGTGAGGCTACTCTGCAGCGCTACCTGATGGACGAAATCCAGCAGGTCTACCGGCTCCAGGGCGTGTCCATTAACGACAAGCACATCGGCGTTATCATACGCCAGATGATGCGGAAGGTTGAGATTGTGGCCGTGGGGGATACCAAGTTCATCTTTGGCGCCATGGTGGACAAGTACCGGTTCCACGAGGAAAACCACCGGGTTATTGCCGAAGGCGGGCAGCCCGCGGTGGCCCGGCCTATGTTCCAGGGGATCACCAAGGCGTCCCTCAATATCGATTCTTTCCTCTCTGCGGCGAGTTTCCAGGAAACCACCCGGGTACTCACCAACGCGGCCATTGCGGGAAGCACCGACTATCTCCGGGGCCTCAAGGAGAACATCATCATCGGCCACCCCATCCCGGCCGGCACGGGCATGAAACGCTACCGGGAGGTAAAGCTCTTCGACGAGGAGAGCCAGGATTTGGACCAATATATGAACGAGATTCTGGAAAAGCGGCGGCTTGAAAAGATCACCGAGCCCCTGGCGGAAGAGGACTTCACCGTGGAGGAGCCCGGGCCGGAGAGCGAAGAATAGGCAAAACATGGCAAAGGGTTTTCATGATCACGAGTTTCTCCGGCAATTAAGGCCCCATGCCTGAAGCGGCGTGTTAATTCGGTAGTATCACCGTGGGCCGGCAGCCGGAGGCTGCCTTGGGCTCACGGTTTTTTTTGGAGTAAGGTATGGAAAAATTACGGATACTCATTCCCAAGGGGCGTATCTTCGACAACGTTTCCCGGCTTTTTGCGGAGGCGGGGTTTAACATCACCCTTGCGGACCGGACCTACAGGCCGAAGATCTCCGCGGAATGGCTTGATGTGAAGATCATGAAACCCCAGAATGTGGGAGAGCTTTTGGAACTGGGGAGCCACGATGCGGGTTTTACCGGCGTTGACTGGATTCGGGAGAGCGGCGCCGATGTGGAAGAGGTGATGGACCTGGGCTTTGACCGGGTGCGTATTGTGGCGGCCGTCCCCTCGGAGCTTGACGAGGCGGCGCTTCGGGGCAGGAAGCTGGTGGTCGCCACGGAGTACGTGAACCTTGCCAGGGCCTGGCTTGAGTCCTCGGGCTATGATTTCCGCATTGTCCGAACCTATGGCGCCACCGAGGTCTTCCCTCCGGATGATGCGGACATGATCATCGACAATACTTCTACCGGCCGGACTCTGAAAGACAACGGCCTGCGCATTGTTGCCGCCGTCTGCGAGTCTTCAACGCGGTTTGTGGCTTCCAGGGCCGCTATGGCGGATGCGGAAAAGCGGAGTAGAATAGAAGAACTGTGCATGCTTTTTAAGGCTGTACTTGACGGCCGGGAACGGGTAATGCTGGAAATGAACGTGCCCAAGGATGTGTTCCCCGCCCTTGTGGACAGCCTCCCCGCTATGAGGAGTCCTACGGTGGCGCCCCTTTACGGCGACAGCGGTTATGCGGTGAAGATTGCGGTGCGGAAAAGCGATGTAAGCGAGCTGATCCCCCGGCTCAAACGGCTCGGCGCGGGGGATATTGTGGAATATGATTTAAGAAAAGTGGTTCCATAATAGAGAGGAGTTAAGAGGGAGTAGAGGCGGAGGTGATATGAGCAGGATTGGTGAGGTTTCCAGGAAGACAAAAGAGACGGATATCAGGATCAGGCTGAATCTGGACGGAAAGGGGGAGGCGAAGCTGAATTACCCCATCGGTTTTATGGCGCACATGCTGAATACCTTTGCCGGGCATGGGTTGTTTGATATTGAGATACAGGCTTCCGGGGATCTGGAAGTGGATCAGCATCATCTGGTAGAGGACACAGGAATTGTGCTGGGCCAGTGTTTTGCCAAAGCCCTGGGGGATAAGCGGGGTATCCGGCGGGTGGGGAGCTGCCTTTATCCTATGGACGAAACCCTTTCCCGCGCCGCAGTGGATGTGTCGGGGCGGGCCTTCCTCGTATTTGAGGCGCAGCTTTCCGGAATACCCCTGGTATCCGCGCCGGCGCCGGGGAATTTTTTTAACGGCGGCGCGTCAGGGGAATCCTCTTTCCAGACGGATACGGTAGAAGATTTCTGGCAGGGCTTTGTTTCCGCGGCGGGGATAACACTGCACCTGGACGTGCTCCGGGGGCGGAGCGATCACCACAAGATAGAGGCGCTGTTCAAAGCGGCCGCCAGGGCGCTGCGGGAGGCCTCTGAAATTGACGGGCGTTCTTCGGGGGCGATCCCTTCCACCAAGGGAATGTTGGGAGATTCCCTGCCCGGGGTTATTGCATGATCCGCAGTGGATTGATCGGGGTTTTGAATTACGGCGCGGGGAACCTTGGTTCGGTGATGAATGCCCTGGAACGGCTCGGTGCGAAGGCCCGCTTTGTCCAGGGGCCGGAAGAACTTAAGGCCCCTGATTCTTCACCCTATGGGAAACTGCTTTTTCCCGGAGACGGACATTTTGGCACCACCATGGAATCCCTTGAAAATTCAGGGTACGCCGAAGTTCTGCGGGGCTGGCTAAAGGCTGACAAGAGCTTCCTCGGGATCTGTATAGGATTACAGGTGCTGTTTGAGGCGTCCGAAGAAGCGCCCGGGGTAAAGGGCCTGGGCGTGATGAAGGGAACGGTGAAGCGCTTTCCGGGGCGCAAGGTGCCCCAGATCGGCTGGAACAGTACCGCCGCGCAGCCCGCCTCCAGGCTCTTCCGGGGGCTTTCTGAAAATGCCTTTTTTTACTATATACACTCATACTACGTAGAAAGCGGGGAGACTGGGACGGTAGCGGCCACGGCGGAGTATTATTTACGGTACTGCGCGGCCGTAGAACGCAGTAATGCTGCTGCGGTGCAGTTCCACCCGGAAAAGTCCGGCGCTGTAGGGCTCGCCTTGCTGGAGAATTGGCTGCAAGATGGAGCTGTCCAATAAGTATATAACGGAGAACATATGCAGGCAAAACGGATAATACCCTGTCTTGATGTGGACGACGGGCGGGTGGTAAAGGGCGTAAAATTCAAGGGTATCCAGGACGCCGGAGATCCGGTGGAGCTGGCCCGGCGTTACAACGAAGAGGGCGCGGACGAACTTACCTTTCTTGACATCGGGGCTTCTTACAAAAGCCGGGCGACGCTTTTGGATGTGGTGCGCCGGGTTGCCAGGGAAGTGTTTATACCCCTCTGTGTAGGAGGGGGTATTCGTACTGTTGATGACATGCGGGACGCCATGAACGCCGGCGCCGACAAGGTTTCTGTCTGTACTTCGGCGCTTATGAACCCATCGCTGCTTTCTGAAATGGCCCTGGCCTATGGCAGACAGTGTGTGGTGCTTTCAATAGACGCCAAAAGGAGCGGTGTTGACCGTGAAGGACAGCCTGTATGGCACGCCTATTCCCGGGGCGGCAGGGAAGATACAGGTATTGACGCCGTCAAATGGGCGGTAGAGGCCGTGGAGCTTGGGGCGGGAGAAATCCTGCTCAACTCAATTGATGCGGACGGAACCGGCGCCGGTTATGACAAGGATCTAACCGGACGGATTCTGGATGCGGCGCCGGTTCCGGTGATCGCTTCCGGGGGCGCGGGGAATCTGGAACAGATCGCAGGAGTACTGCTCGATCCTGGCGCCGATGCGGCCCTGGTCGCATCTATGCTGCACTTTGGAAAAACGACGATCCCGGAGATCAAAAAATACGCTGAGTCAAAAGGAGTTTGCGTACGATGGTAGTCGCCTCAATAGATATACAAAACGGCAAGGCGGTCCAGCTCAGGCAGGGAGCGGAACTGGTGTTGGAGCGGGATAATCCTCTGGAACTGGCGGAAGAATTCAATATATACGGCGAGGTGGCGGTCATCGATCTGGACGCGGCCATGGGGAAGGAAAGCAATATCAGCCTGATAAAGGCGCTGCTCCACAAGGCCGAGTGCAGGGTAGGCGGGGGGATAAAAACGCCGGAACAGGCCGGGGAACTTATAAGAGCGGGGGCGCGGAAGATCATCGCCGGTTCCGCCGCTTTCAGGAACCCTGAAAGAAAGGGAGCGGGAAAAGCCGGCGGAGAATTCGCGGTAAATGTACCGTTTTTGGACGGCATGGTAAAAAAGATAGGCAGGGAACGGATGATCGTGGCGGTGGACGCCAGGGGCGGCGCGAATGGGGATTATGAAATAACCGTGGATGGCTGGAAGACCCTTACGGGGCTTAGCCTGATTGAGAGCGCCCGGGCGGTAGAGGCTTATGCGGGGGAACTGCTCTTTACCTGTGTGGACCGGGAGGGGACCATGACCGGTATTGACCTTGATATGGTGAAAAAACTGCGGGAATCGGTTTCCTGTGCCGTCACCGTGGCGGGGGGTGTGCCGGCCCTTGGAGAAATTGAAGACATCGCCGCCCTGGGGTGTGATGTGCAGCTCGGCATGGCCCTGTACACCGGGAGCGTTGGGCTTGCGGAAGCTTTTGCGGGGTCCCTGAATTGGAAGCGGGGTTCGCAAACGGCGGCGGTTCCCGGCGCAGAACCGCTGTTGCCTGTGATCGCCCAGTCCGCAGACGGCCAGGTTCTGATGACCGGCTATGCGGACAGGGAAGCTGTGGCCGAGACCTTTAAACGGCGGAATCTCTGTTTTCATAGCCGGAGCCGGAACAGGCTCTGGATGAAGGGGGAGAGTTCCGGCAACACCCTGGGCCTCAGGAAACTCCGGGCGGACTGTGACCGGGATGCCATTCTTGCGGTGGTGGAACCGCAGGGGCCTGTCTGCCATACCGGCTCCTGGTCATGTTTCGGCCTTAACCGGCGCTATACCTGGGAGTTTTTGCAGTCTATCATTGACGAGCGGTTTAAAAACCCCGTTCCGGGTTCCTACACCGCAACCCTGGACGATGAACTGGTGCGGGAGAAGGTCGCCGAGGAAGCGGAGGAACTGTGTACCGCCAAGACCCATGAGGAGATCGTCTGGGAGGCGGCGGATCTGCTCTATTTTGCCACCGCCCTGATTACCCGTGAGGGGGTAACGGTACAAGAAGTGCTGGATGAACTTGAGCGGAGACGCAAAAAATAAGGGGCGGTACTTCCTTATACGGGAAAGGAGGGGAATATGAGCGTGTATTGGAATAGCAGGGTAGAAAAACTGGAACCCTATGTGCCGGGAGAACAGCCCCGGGACGGGAAATTTATTAAGCTCAACACGAACGAGAACCCCTATCCCCCTTCCCCTCGTGTGATTGAGGCAATCCGTCAGGCCGCGGGGGAGCTTCTCCGTCTCTACCCCGATCCCGAGTGTACAAAACTCCGCAGGGTTATTGCCGAACAGTACCAGGTAAGGCCTGACCAGGTCTTTGTGGGGAACGGCTCCGACGAGGTACTGGCTTTTGCGTTTGCCGCTTTTTTCGGGAACGGAGATGCTCCGTTATTGTTTCCGGACATTACCTACAGTTTTTATCCCGTATATGCCGGGCTTTGGGATGCGCCTTTTAGGAGAGTTCCCCTGGCGGAAGATTTTAGAATCGCTGTTAAGGATTACTTCGTTAAATCCGGGGGAGTGATCTTCCCCAACCCCAATGCCCCTACGGGGATCGGTATGCCGGTACATGAGGCGCTTGAAGCCGCAGCCTTCCAGGGTAAAGATAACCGGGTGGTGGTGGTAGACGAGGCTTACGGCGCCTTTGCCGGAAAAGGACCGGAGAAGGGTATGCTGGGTTCCCTTTCGGCGGCGCCTTTTATCAACGATTACCCCAACCTCCTTACAGTACACACCCTCTCCAAGATGGGCGCCCTCGCCGGGCTTCGGGCCGGGTTTGCAATCGGAAACGAAGCGCTCATACAGGGACTCTGCCGGGTGCGGGATTCGTTTAATTCCTATCCCGTCGATCGTCTTGCCCAGGCAGGCGCCGCTGCGGCTGTTGCCGATACGGCTTACTACGCCGGAATTACCAGGAAGGTAATCGCCACCCGGGAACGTATTCGGGCGGCTCTGGACAGACTGGGAATTGAGGCGCTGCCTTCGGACGCAAACTTTATCTTTATCCGCTGTCCTGGTAAAGACGGCGCCGTTCTTGCGGACGCCTTGCGGGAAAAGGGCGTCCTGGTGCGCCATTTTAACAAGGAACGGATCGCGGATTTTCTGCGGGTCAGTATCGGTACGGATAGTGAAATGGATGAATTCCTCCGCGCCGTGAAAGAAGCGGTTAATGGGGGAACTTTATGAGCGGGAATGACGGGGAATTTGAAATAGGGCAGGTAGAAAACCACCGCAAACGGGAAGAGGGCGCCCTGGTGTACCCGGTTTATTCCCGCAGATCAAAGGGGCTTTCGGTCGGGGTAAACCTCTTCCCTGACCGGAAGGTCTGCGCCTTCGACTGTCCCTACTGTGAAGTCTTTCCCTTTTCAACAGAATTTGTTTTTACTGTCGAGGTGATGGAACGCGCCTTGAAGCATGTCCTGGAGAAAGCCCGCAGTAAAAGTATCATCGTCCGGGATATTTGTTTTTCCGGCAATGGTGAGCCCCCCCTTTGCCCCCGGTTTCCCGCCGCCCTTGAAGCGGCAGCCGGAATCCGGGATAACTGCGCTCCCGAAGCTTCCCTCGTGGTAATCACAAGCGGCGCCGGACTTTTGGATGAAAAGATATTTGAGTTTCTCCGGGAAGCGGCTTCCGGTCCTATGGCGCTTCATATATGGCTCAAACTTGATGCGGGAACGGAGGAATGGTACCGGCGGATGAACAGATCCGCTGTTGACTACAACGGGCTTATAGACCGCATACGCCGTTTTGTAACCCTTGCTCCGGTGACTATCCAAACCATGCTCTGCATGATAAACGGCAAGACCCCCTCCCCGGAGGAAAACGCCGCCTGGGTAAAACTCGCGGCGGAACTGGCGGCTTCTGCGTCCGGCGCTTTAGCGACAGGCGCTTTAGCGCCAAGCATCCGGGGTTTCCAGATTTACGGCAAAGCCCGGCCCGCTCCCGGCGACCCCCTGGCGGAGGCATTGCCCCTGTCTTTCCTGGAAGAGCGGGCAACAGCCTTGAGAAAGGCCTTGGCGGCGGCAGTGTCTGAAGCAAATAAAAACCGGTATGGCCCAGTCAAAGACGCCATACCGGTGGAAGTATTTCCGTAATGCGGATTTGGAAGGATGTTACAGTTTAATTTCCTTCCGGTTTCCCGCAAAATCATAGATGGTCGCCGTCGATCCGCTTTCAAAATAGAAGACTGCAAATTTTCCGTCCCCCGCGGAGTACATCTTCTTGAGATTGGGCGCCACTTCCAGGGCTTTCTCCTGGGCGGCAATGTCCGTATCAAAGTCAACCTTGCCATATACCCGGATCCATTTGCCTTCGGGACCAAAGGCGCTGATTTCGATCTTAGGATGGGCCTTCATCTGTTTGTACATGTCTTTGGTATTGTTAGTGCCCATGTAGAGCCTGCCCTTATAATTCATCACAAACCCCATGGGGCGCACCCGGGGCTGATCGCCTTCAACCGTGGCTAAATAAAAAGTTTGCGCATCGGTTAGGAATTTAACAACTTCGTCCATAATAACATACCTCCGTAAAAGATTCTTAATTGAGGCAGTTCCAAAATGTCAAATTTTGGAACTGCAACCTTAGATTTAATTATAAGTTGTTTTTATCTTCCTGTCTACTGTAAACATAGCGCTTGATCATTTTCATTACCTCCATAAAATCCAAAGGCTTGCCTATATGATCGTTCATCCCTACACGGATACATTTTTCAATATCCTCTTTAAATACATTGGCCGTCATGGCGATGATGGGGATAATTTTTGCACGGGGAATGTCCAGGGCGCGGATTTTACGAGTCGCCTCATAACCGTCCATTTCGGGCATGTGGATATCCATAAAAATCATGTCATAGCTGTCCGGCTCTTCGACAAATTTGTCCACCGCAACCCTTCCGTTTTCGGCGCAGATGATTTCCATATTTGACGGTTCAAGGACGGTGAGTACAATTTCCCTGTTGATTTCAATATCTTCGGCAAGGAGAATTTTGCGGCCCGAATAATCGATCTGTTCTTCCTCCGGCTCTACAGAAACAGCATCCGGCATACCCAGGCACTCATTGATAGCATCGGTAATGGTAGAGGCGAAGAGAGGCTTTTGGATGAATTTTTTTATCCCCGCCTGCTGGGCTTCCTTCTCGATATTGTTCCAGTCCTGGGCGCTGATCATAATGATCATGGCGCTCTTGTCCAGGGAACTCGTCCCGGCATTTTCCATTTTTCCGAGCCTGCGGGACAGTTCAACCCCGTCCATGCCCGGCATTTTCCAATCCACAAAGTAGATATCGTAACCGCCCCTTTCTTCTACTAACTTGATGGCCGCTTCTCCGCTGGAAACAACATCGCAGTACACTCCAATCTGCTCCGCCAAATCAGAAAAATATTCAAGAATATCTTTGCTGTCATCAACCGCAAGGAGCCTGATATTATCCCAGTTGATTCCGGCCTGAAGGAGGCCGTGATTGAGCGCGCTTTCTCCCCGCTTGACCCGTATGATAAAAGCGAAGGTAGAGCCTTTGCCGAATTCAGAATCCACCCAGATGGTCCCGCCCATCATTTCTATGATCCGCTTGGAGATCGCCAATCCCAGCCCTGTTCCGCCGAATTTACGGGAAATGCTGCTGTCCGCCTGCTGGAAGGAACGGAATAGTAAGCCTTTTTGTTCACCCGTGAGGCCGATACCGGAGTCGGTTACTTCAATCTGGATAACGTACTCATCGGGACCCAGCTCATGGAGAAGCTTTTCGCCCCGCCGTTTTTCAAGATCTTCGGCTGTCTTGAGGCTGGCAGTCAAAGTGATAATCCCCATTTCGGGGGTAAACTTTACGGCATTGGAAAGCAGATTGGCGATTACCTGGCTTAAACGCTGCTCGTCACAGATAATTGTGGGGGGAATACTCTTATCAACTTTGACATTAAAAAGCTGATGTTTTTCTTCTACCCGGAAATTAATGACATTGGCCATTTTGATCAGCATTTTATCAAAGCTGAATTCGGCAAAAGAAAGCTCAAGTTTGTTGGCTTCGATCTTGGACATATCCAGGATATCGTTAATAACCCCCAGGAGGTGTTCTGAAGCATCGTTGATTTTGCTGATACAGTACAGCATTTTTTCGGTGGTTGTAGCGGACTTGGCAATATTGGTCATCCCGATGATAGCATTCATAGGGGTGCGTATTTCATGGCTCATATTGGCAAGAAATTCGCTCTTGACGAGGCTCGCCCGTTCGGCGGCTTCCCGGGCCTTCTCCGCTTCGTTTTTGGCATTTTCAATTTCGGTGATGTCGTGGAAGATCATCACTGCCCCTTCCACTTCACCTGAACTTCCATGGTGCATAAGGGTAAAGTGGATTTCATATCTCCGGGGATTATCGCCGGAAAAATTGAGAACCTCTTCAAAGGAGCCGACAGAAGGGGTGCTTTCATCTAAAGGATGATTATTGAACAGCCTGTCTATCTGATCAAGCCAGATGTTCATGTTGTTTGGCTTAAACCATAGAGCAGCCTCACCCTCCGCAGCTATATCGGAAGCCTTATTATTACACACGTATTTTTCTAAAATTTCCCGAAAATGCTTGCCGTTAATAAGATCAAAACTAGGAATCCCCGCCGCTTGAAGAAAGACATCAGTGCAGTAGGAAAACCGGCCCTGGGCATCAAACAGGATGATGATATCAGGGCTGCTCTCTAGGAGCATATTCATATATTTTTCTTGTTTTTCCTGCGCCAGGGTTCTGGCTATGTTCAGGTTCGACTGGGTGGAGACTATGACCTTGTTCCGTTCCAGTTTGACTTCAAGTCTTTCAATCTGCCGGGTAAGGCGGGTATTTTCTTTTTTTAAGGCCTCTAGCTCTTGAATTAAATCCGGTTGTTCTGCCATATAAACCCTGTCAAAATACCATGCGGTACCGGCTAAATTATAAAACAGATATATATTATATGAATAAGAAAAATATTGCAATGGAGAAGCAGAACGCACCAGCAATTCCAAATTCAAACGAAGACATTCTTATGGGTAGGGAATCACTGAATGCGGACTAAAGTCCGAATACTCCGTTACGCAAATCAACGCTTCCCTTGAGGATGGACAGGAGTTCCGCCTTATTGGGACGTATTCCGGTATTTGTAATATTTTTGGCGTTTATTGACGCTTCGGCGTAATTTTCAAGCTCTTCATTGCTGATTTTTTCCCGCTGCCCCAGAAGGGCGTCCATAATGGCTTCAAATTCGTCCAGGTTTTCGAGACCCATGGCGCCGAGGATTTCGCCTATGCGGTTCCCTCCTATAGCCTTTTCCTTTTCCGCTACAAAACGGAGGAACTTGCCCAGGAGGAGGCCGTTAGCCCTGCCGTGGTCTATATTTTTGAAGTAGGTAAGCCGGTAACCCATGGCGTGAACCGCCGTGGTGCCCGTGTTGGAGATTACCATACCCCCCAGGGTGGAGGCCCAGAGGAGCTTTTCCCGGACGGCTAAATCCGGCGTCCCCGCCTTTAAGGCAGGGACGCATTCGGCGAATGCGGTGATGCCCGCCTTTGCCATGGGGTCGGTGAATACCGAAGCGCGGATCGTGAGCATCCCTTCTATTGAATGGGACAGGGCGTCTAAGGCGGTATTGATCGTCGTCGCGCTTCCCATGTCTTTCATATAAGCCGGATCGAGAAAGGCGTAGCGGGGGAAGATGGCGGGGGAGGCTATTGAAGTTTTTGTTTGCGCCCCATCGTTCGTGAGGATGGCGTAGGGGGTCACTTCAGAGCCGGTCCCCGCGGTGGTAGGGACCGCCGCGATGGGGAGGGCCTTGGTAAAGGTTGTAGAAAAAAAGGCGCTTTTTTCCACCGGACTTACCGCAATGGCAGCGGCGGCCTTGCCCGCGTCCATGGGGGAGCCCCCGCCTATGACCAGCACAAAGTCGCAGTGCTCCCGTTGCGCCAGAGCCGCGGCATCAAAGGCGCAGTCTACCGTGGGGTTGCTCATCACCTTATCATAGAGATAATATGACTGCCCGTTGGTCTCCAGGGCCTTGACCGCATCGGCGCCGGAACCGTTCTGTTTAGCGGAATTCCGTCCGGTTACCATGAGCGCTTTCTTACCCAGATCGCCGAGAAGGGCGCGGTTCGTAAAGATACAATTTTCACCCAGTACAATTTTTGTGGGCATAAGATAGTTTAATTTCATACCGTATATTTATAATAATATCATTATGATCGCTTTTTATCTATATCACGGATCAAGGAAATTGAACTCCCGGTAAAAATTTCTTTCTCACGCTCTTACAAATTTTGAAAAAATCCCTTAAACTCTATTTTTAGATGCCGATAAGGAAGGGTACGTCCTAAGAATTTGCGGGGAGGCTCATTGTGGCATATACGAATGTTTCATCCGTATACCGGGAAACGAAAATCAAGACCGCCAGCCAGGGCCAGCTCATCGTCATGCTCTATGACGAGGCGGTAAAGCAGTTGGATCACAGTCTGGAACTTATGGGACCCAAGCAGGACAGCAAGCTGGAGCCTGGTAAAATTGAGGCTATCGGCAAAGGCATTCTGAAAACCCAGGAAATAATCACCGAATTGATGGTTTCCCTTGATTTTGAACAGGGGGGGGAGATCGCAAAGAACCTCTTCTCCCTTTATACCTGGTTCAACCAGGAACTTTTAGAGTCCAATATTACCCATGACAACCGGCGGGTACTCATCGTACGGAATTTACTTGCGGATCTCCGCGGCGCCTGGGTAGATATTGCGAAAAATGCCGGGGAAGTTAAAAACCGTCCGGCCATGGGCATCAATATTGCAGGCTAGGCTAGACGGGGCCGTCGCCCTTACGGATCAGGAGCTGAACCGCCGGATGTCCATACTAAAGCGGTTTCGGGAACTCCTCAAGGCCCAGCGGGAAAGGTTTCAGCAGTACCTGGAGGCGCTGGATAAGCAGAAAGACGTCATTGAGGGGGGAAACGCCGAGGCGCTTGCGGTCCATGTGGAGCTGGAAGAGCAGATTGTGGCGGATATCTTCTCCATTCAGAAGGTGATCGATCCCCTGGAGAACATGTACCGGGCCTCTTACCGCGAAAATATACCGAAGAAAAGCCGGAAAGGCCGTTCCAGGAAGCCCGAAGCGGAAACCGGCGATATTTCGACCCTCAAGTCCGCCCTGGAAGACCTCAAATCCGAAGCGATGGTCCGGACGGAGCGGAACAAACAGCTCCTTACCCAGCGCATGACCCTGGTTCGGGAAGAGATCAAAACCATCCGGAAAAATCCCTATTCCAAAAAAGGCCGATCCCTCTACAGCGAGGTTCCTGCTCCGGCCCTCATCGATATCGAAGGGTAAGGCTCACCGGAACCGGGCGTAAAATCAGCCTTCCCCTACGTACTTTTTCAATATCCCTTCCATCTTGCCGATATCCATGGGTTTGGGCAGCATGGCCTGGAAGCCGTGTTCCAGAAACATCGCTTCATTACCGAGGATGGCGTTGGCGGTAAGGGCCACAATGGGGACTTGGCGGGCGTATTCGGATGAGGCGCCGATTTCGTTCCGTATTATTTGTACCGCCTCTATGCCGTCCATTCCCGGCATCATGTGATCCATAAAAACGATGTCGTATTTTATACCGTCCCGGACAAGGTCGACGGCGGCCTGTCCGCTCTCAACGCAGTCGATGACGGCGCCGTAGACTTCCAACATGCCCTTGGCGACTTCCAGGTTTATCTCCACGTCATCCACAATCAAGATCCGGGCATTGGGAAGCTGGAAAGCGGGCCCCTGGTATTCACCGTTCTCCCTGCCCTCGGCATCCATGCCGTGGATAAAACGCAGTTCCTGTAACGAGCGGGCGTTTTCCGCGCCGATGGGGCCGCCGCTAACTTCCTGGCCTATGCGGACGGTAAAAACAGAACCCCTGCCAAATTCACTTTCAACCTGAATATCCCCGCCCATCATCAGGGCAAACCGTTTGCTTATGGCCAGGCCCAGGCCGGTCCCTTCGATAAGGCGGTTACTCTTGCCGTCCACCTGATAATAATCGGTAAAGAGCTTCGCCATATTTTCGCCCTTGATGCCCAGGCCCGTATCCTTCACCGCGTACACCAGGACGATCTGCTCCCGGCTTCCGGTTGTTCCGTCCCCTTCGGTACTTCTATCGAAGTCTCCCCCAGTACTTTCCCCGGACAACAGCCGCTCGCAACTGATACTCAGCTCCACTTGTCCTTCCAGGGTATACTTAAAGGCATTGGAAAGGATGTTACTGAAAAGCTGACGGACCCGAAGCTCATCCCCAAAAAGACGGCTGGGGACATCTTCGTTGACCTTGAGGCTAACCCTGATAGGCTTACTGCCGATGCGGACAAAGTTGATGTTGACCACATCGCTTATCAGATCGGGAAGGCTGTATTCCACCGGGATAAGCTCAAAACGACCGGATTCAATTTTGGAAATATCCAGAAGATCGTTAATGATGGAAAGCAGTATCTGGGCGGAATTTTGAATCTTTCCCAGGCTGGTTCGGGTCTCCTGGGCCAGATTTTTCCGCAGTTCAAGTTCTCCCAGCCCGATTATCGCGTTAAGGGGGGTGCGGATCTCGTGGCTCATGTTGGCCAGGAAGGTGCTCTTGGCCCGGGAGGAGGATTCCGCCATTTCTTTAAGCCCGGTCATTTCGGTGATCATGGCCCGGTAACTTGAAACATCGGAAAAGGTAATGGAATAGCCGTAAAGTTTTTGAAACCGGTATACCTTGAGGAGGTTGATGGTAAAGGTCCGCGCCTCTCCCCCCGCGGTATTCGATGGGATGGTTAATTCTCCCAAATGGCCCTGGGGAATCCCGGTTGCCGCGCTTCGGCTCAGATCCAGCCGGTCAAAGAGCTCGTCCAGGTTTTTACCGGTGCATCGTGATTTGAGGTACTCCGCAAGCTCCCCAATACTGGTGGTTCCGGAATTTATTTTAAAATCAGGAAAATTGCTGTTCATGGCCTTATTGCTGTCGATGATGATAAAATCTTTTTCAACAAAAATGATGGGGTCCTGGAATAATTCAAAAATTTCCGTCAGCGCTATGGCCTTAAAATTGACAAGCCGCGCATGGAAGGCATTGATGGCAAAAAGGAGAAAGAGGACAAAAAAAGCCGTGGGGGCAATATCCTGGTCCATTTGGATAAGATGGAGGGTAAAAAGCACATTCACCACTACCGGCATGAGGGAAAAGGTTCCCGCCAGCAGCGAAAACCATACGGGCGGCCGGTACCGAATAATAAAGCGGAAGATATACACAATGGCCGCGACCACCGCGATATACGCGAAGCCCGAGTGGACGGCAAAGAAGGGCCCGTATTCCGGCAGGGGAAATCCATGGCGGGTAAAAACCAAATGATGGAAGGGATCGGTTAAAAGAAGGACCACGTCCAGTGCGGGAATCAAAAAAAGCGTCCGGTTAAAGGCCTTGCTTTTGAGCAGCGGGAATTCATTCATGCTGAGTACGAACCAGAGCAGGCAGTAGGGATCGATGACCAGCATAATGGAACGGAGGGTATAAAAATAGCCATAGACTTCGGCTCTGGCAACCATGGCAACCGAATCAAAGATGATCCAAAAACAGGTCGCCATCCCCACAACCAAAAGACTCCGTACCCGGGAGGTCCGCTTGTCGGCAAACCAAAGCAGTCCCAGGACTATCAGGGTTACGGAAAATTCCAGCATGTCAAAAGAAAATAATACTAATTGGAAAGTCATCGAACCCTCGCTTAACGGTCCCAATGCCTTAAAGATGACAAGAAGTATACCATAGATTGAATATGAATGACGAGCCATCCCGGGGCCAATGGCCAGGACTCCTGCATTTACTTTGAAAGCGCCGAAATATCACAAAAATTTAAGAATTCTTACCACAAGGTCGAATGGAACCTTCGGTTCCTAAGTCGAAAAAGGAAGAAGGGAAAAGACATTTTGGACTAAAACTTATTCGACTTTTTCGACTTAGCGGTGAATTCTTCGTGAAAAGTCTATGCTGTCTGTGAGGTCAGTGATTTCTCTTCTTCAGTGGTTTTATTCACCGCTTTATAGATGGCTGCTAGGCTACCAGGTTGAATATTGCTCCCGCCGGGGCCGTCGGTGCGGGGTTGTAGGGCATGGCGGCGTTGGCGGCCTGGGCTGAACGGATCTGGGACTCGTAGTGCTCAATCAGGGCGTCGATTTGCCCGTCCGAGGGGGCGTCCATGGTAAGTTCCCCCTGGGGGCGTTTCTTGATTTGGGCGAGCTGTTCAATGAGGACATCCAGGATCTTAAGTTTGCTCACCGCCACGCCCTGGGTACCCTCCGGGGCGGGAACGCCGGCAACATGCTTAAACTGGGAGTAAATATAGGCCGAGGGGGAGACCGGCAGGGACATCCTTCCCCCTGACGACGCGTTGATGGCATAGCCGATGGTGGGAAATGCGGATGCATGGAGGTTTCCACGGATCATTTTTTACTCCCTCACTTTGTTATCGGAGTGAGGGAATAACAAATTAGGTTTTTTGTTATAAATCCCGGTTTATACGCAGCCAATCTGCCAGCAGCCATTCCAGGGACTGCATCCCCGCCGCGTTTTCCCTGATGCGGATACGATCGTGGAGGTAGGGGAGTATCACCCCCTGCTTCATGGGTATCCAGTTCCAGGGGAGTATATTGGGCGGGGTAAGGGATGCTTCCGGGGGCATGTGGCCCAGGAGGCCGGGGTAGTACCGGGGGTAGATTTGCTCGGTAACGGTACGCAGGCCGGAAAAGCCGTTGCCGATACCGAATAACGTTTCGTTTATCCTGAAACGCCTGTTCTGTTCCAGGAGGAAGCGCTGGGTGTCTTCCCGGAAAAACCACCGGGTAAATTCGCCGGCGGCCTTTTTTGCCTTGCCCCATTTACAGAGCCCCAGGTACGTGGTGTTTTCCGCCAGGGGTATGATCCCGTCCTTTCCCCCCGCCAGCCACCGGAAATTCAGGCTGTTCCGCTGTTCCTCGGCCAGGGTAAAGAATTCGTGGCTTTCCATATAGGTAAAGAGGATACGTCCCGAAATCGCGAGTTTTGCCTTGGGGACGAAAAAGTACTTGAATGAAAACTCATCCTCCGCCCCAATGCCGGTATTGGCGTCGGCGATCCACTCCCGGATATAGTTTACCGACTTTTCCAGGGCCGCCGAATCCCACGCCAGGGGGTTTGCCTCCCTAAAGGAGGTGTTCGAGAGGGTTGCAATGACAAAGAGAAATTCATCGTTCCATGAGGGAGAAAATCCCATCCGGGTATAGGCGCCTCCGGATTCGGTATTGTAGGCCTTGCCCACCTCCTTAATTTCCTCAAGGCTGATAACGAAGAGGCTGGAGAGGAGATCGCCGCTATCCCGGGCAAAAACAATGGCAGGTATGTTAAAAGAGACCGGGAGGAGGTATTGCTTGTCTTCAATTTTGCCCAGGGAGAGGAGGCCGGAATAAAAGGCCTCCCGGGAAAAGCTGTCCTTAAAGAGGGGATCTATGGGCCGGAAATGGGTACGGGTAGTGGTGCTCTTGAGCCAGCTTCCCACAACGATGTCCGGAGGCTGATTCTGGGGCGTGTTTTCCCTGCCGGTGCGGGTCTGGAAGCTGCTTTCCAGGCTTGACAAAGCGGCCCGGGCGGGAGAATCCCGGATAGCGCCTAATTTCTGGGTGGGGGAATCAAAATACCGGGTTTCAATCTTGTAAACATCCTGGCTGGAGTTAAAATATTCGGCATAGAGGGCGAATTCGGGCCTGTCGGTCCAAAGTATGGCTACGGTGGGTTCAAAAAAACCGCAGGAAGAGAGCGCAAGCAGGGGCAAAAAGAGCAAAGCGCTAAAGGGGGCCTTCTTCACCCCAAACCGGATTTTCCCCGGGGAACGTGAATTCTTTATCATAGGTTCCTCCCAAATAGTATAATTAATCTATTGCCCCCCTTCCATGCTTGTCAATCCTGATTTTTAGTGTTACTATTGACTATGGCTGTTGAACAAGTTCGCGATTCCGGAATCATACAAATGGTTACTCAATTAGGGGAACATTATCGTACTAATATTGATAATCGTTTTGTCCGTCCTGCCCTGCTTCAGCTTTCCCTGGATAAAAATGTCTGGGATTCCATTGATGCCCTTACTAAAAATTCTCAGACTGTATACCAGGGCTTTGCACTGGAACAACTCTACCGGGAGATTGCCGCCGCCGCCAAACTGGTATACCTGGCCCGCCGGGATCTGGCCCCTAACCTGCGGAACCGGATAAATTCCCTGGGGGGCGCCGGGTTCGACCGGGTGCTTCGGGATATGGCGGTTAATAATTTCCGGCCCAATCTCAATGTTTTTGCCGAAATGCTTAACAAACTCTACACCACCCTGGTTGGTATGGACGAATCGGACCGGAAAAACGGCCGCCTGCCCCTCTATACCCAAATGCCCGAACTGGTAGACGTTAACCGCTACCTCACCGAATAGCCCCCAGGAGTTTGTCGGGCTTTCGCCCTTTTGATAAAGAATTTTGCGATTTATCGCAAAATTCTACCTTGCAAACTCCATAAGCAGCCCCAGAATCGGGGATTTTTGCGTTAGTTTTGGTGCAAAAAATTACAAGTCCGGCAGGCTGCCAGTACACGGTCATCTATGAAGATGCGGGTACTAGCGTCTTCCCTCAACCTCGTCTTTGGTTCGTAATTCCGTAGCGGTGTCGTAAATCTGCTGGTATACGCCGGCTATCATTTCCTCTTCAATGGCCGCAAAGGTGATCCTGAGGTACTTTCCTTCCAGGGCTATGGCGCCGATACCGTGACGTACAAGCAGCTCGCAGCGGAGGGTTTCCGCTTCCAGTCCATTGCAGCGGAAACTCATGAAATACCCGGAGTTGAAGGGCAGGGGGGTCAGTACCGGATGATTGGGATGCTTTGCGATAAAGTCTTTTACCGCCCGGTACCGTTTTTTAAGTATATTAAAGAACTTTTCTTTTTCCGCCTGGGTACGGGGATCCTCCATGGTTTTAAGCATCAGGTACTGGGCGGGGGTGTTGGCGCAGGAAACTGAGGAACGGATGAGCCCCATGTACTTTTTAATCAAGGCGTCGCAGTGCCTCTGCTCCAATCCCTTGGAGCCCAGGGTAACAAAGCCGGTCCTGAAACCCCACGCGTAATCTTCTTTGGTGGGGCCGTCGATTTTGATGGCCAGGACCCTTTCGTGGAGGTTAACCAGGCGTCCGAAGATCGATTCCTGGATGATATTGCTTTCGTAAAAGAGCCCGAAGTAGGCATCGTCGCAGATAACCAGTACGTCGGCCCCTTTGGAGGCGATTTCCCGAATCAGGGAGACTATGGCATCCTCTTCCCTTTGGGCCGGGGAATAGCCCGATGGGTTGTTTGGGAAGTTTAGGATGATCCTGAGCCGGCCCTCTGAAGCCTCTTTTTTAAGCGCCCGCTCTATGTCATCCAAATCCAAGCCGTTATCCCTGTCGCCAAAAAAGGGAATTTCCCGTAACACCCCATCCCGCCGGTCGCGGAAGATGAGGCCGTAATTATCCCAGCAGGGCGCACTGGCAACGATGGACTGGTTCTTATCGAGGAAAAGGTCGGCGGTATAGGAGATGCCTGCGGTAATTCCCGGAACAACAATGGGCAGGGAGAGGTGTTCCACCTTAATCGACGGGTTTTTTTGCAAAAGCTGCTTTTTCCACGCCTCCCGTACCTTTTCTACCCCTGCGGTAGGGGCATAAACCACCGTTTCTTCGGGCTTTAGCAGGGGCAG
>JAITNM010000153.1 GCA_031290475.1 Treponema sp.
GGCAGTTCCAAAATGTCAGATTTTGGAACTGCAACCTTAGATTTAAAGGAAAAATCGGGCTTTAGACCGGTTTTTCCAAGAGCCGGTTCCAAAACTAAACGAGTTTTGGAACCGGCTCATCTATCTCCCGATTATTTTTTTCACCATGCGGACCCATTCGGTAAGCCGGAAAATATCGCCATCAACGTCAAACACATCCCGCAACAGAAACGCCAGCGGCTGTTTTCCCGCACAGTTCCAGGTTCGCTGTATATCGTTTTTTGCCACATCCCAATTGGGATCTTTGCCGCTTATAAGCGCGGGAGTAGGTTTACGGTGGTACACATAATTGCCGTTCAAAGAAGCGGCCATTTTTTCAAAATCGCTCCAGCCGGAAACAGATACAGCACGGATCTTAGGGATCGCCTTCTTTATAAGGCCTATTCTGTCATGCAGAGGCTCACAACAGCCGTAAACGACAAGGCCAAATTTGTTTGCAAAATTCGCCAGGGAGGGGAGAAACCATTCCGCAAACATATCCGGCGAAAATATATTTGTCTCCTGCGATTCCACGGAAGCCCAACAGTCCTTTAGCGAATCGCATACCGAGCTGTCCGCCATGGGAAGATCCGATACAAAGCCGTAAGCGGCAGGTCCCGCAAACTGCGTATCGGTATTCGGTGTTATAAGTTTTTCTTTTAAAAGAAATTGAAGAAACCGATCCCTGTCATCCTCCAGGTATTGGATCAGTTCCTTCATGGCTTCAGGATAATCGTAAATCCAAAAGCTCATGCTCTCATACCCCATTAACTTGAACAGGTCCATAGTGATAAGGGGAGGGAAATTCCCCGTGTAATACTGAAATCCTGTATCGGGGCAGTAAATATCAAAGTTGCCAACCCATATTGGAACCAAATCGCCAAAAATGTCGTGCAGCGTGTTCTTAAAATCCAAGGTGTATTCCCTATCAACATAAAAGCTTCGTTTTTCCAATCGTTTTAGATCGTCCGGGGTTTTAATCGGAAAATTCGACAAGTAACCGATTGAATTTTCAGCATGTTTTTCGATTATATGAATATCGCGTCCGTAATCCTGCCAGACGATCCGCCAGGGAATGCGAAAATACGGATCAAGAACAACATCATCTTCCATAATCTCATGCTGTTTTATTAAACAGATAAAGTATTTTTCCACATTACGAAGATAGGGATTAACGCACTGTAATTCAGTTTCTGTTAGAAAGCCAAAGATCGCGTGGGGTTCCACAAGGATCATCGGCTGTGTAGGATGCAAGTCGTTAAGGGCTTTCCATTCGGCCTTTCGTTTTTTATTAACAGCACTGGCGGCTATTTCCGCATAGCGTTCCGCAAGCTGCCGCAAACGGTACTTTTCTTGTGCTGTTGGTTGAATAGCAAGCGGTCTGATTATCTCTCCATCCTGCTGATTGGTCTTATAATACATCGTAAAATCCTCCTGTCAGAAAATATAAGATTATCAATTTACATCTCTGCCATTATCCGCTTCAAAATTACGAAACCGGGATCGGCCTTAAATGAAACGTAACTATTCCCTGATCCCAATACAACAATATCGCTTTCCTCTGCCTGGATTGATTTTATCCCCATATTCAGAATGGAATTGTCATAGGAGGCAAACAGCGTTCCGTAACGGAGCGTTTTCCGCCCATGGGCTGGTATAGTTACCGTTGTTGGCGCGCCCAGGAGTTTGCCTGCACGCCGAGATTCTTCAATACCATCAACAAAAGAACCCAAAACGTTTTCCGTACCGATGCAGTAGGTCAAATCGGTTCCGCCTCTACGGGCTGCGTATGGCGTATAGTGACGGCCGCCGTATTCCATCAGGAAACAGTTAAAGCGCAGAACAATATCATCTTCCACAGCTGCTGCCTGGCCGGGGAAGAAACAGATATACGCTTTTTTAATCAGCGGGTTCGTTACAACCGACCAGCCGAGGCTGAGGGAATCAGGAATGGCGCCCACAACAAAATCAGAGTATCCGATTGGCGGCGGAACAAGGGAAATATCGGTATGCCCACCACTTGCGAGGGGCGCTTTTTCAAGGGAATCGAATTCCGTACCCTGGCGCAGTTGTGAACATTCGTCAGAGCTGCTGCTTTCCTGGTTCGGCTGAGTTGCCCACCGATCCGCCGCAAATGAAACCTTGCAGCCGGGCATCAGAAAGGGCGCACCTAGAAGATTATGAAAACCGGGGTTAATCGCAATATCTTTAGTACCGTTATTTTTTACGGTGATACTGGAATAATGTACCGCATGTTTGGGGATAATAGCATCAATTTTCAACATGTCCAGAGGCATAGCCGGATTTTGACTTTTCATTTCGGTACAGGCCCAGGCCGCACCGGATTCTTCATCGGTTCCCGATTTTACAAAATGCCAGTTCAGATTTGCACTCCATCCATGGAACGGCAGTTCTGCACCGTCTACCAGCCCTCCCGCGCCAAAATTGGGGAAACAGGGAAAGTTTCCCGCAAAATGAAAATGAATTTTGTTTACCCAAAAAGAACCGTGTTTTGCTTCGTCGAATGTTTCACCGGAAATGGGCCTGAACCAGGGTATAAGATGAGCATTGATCCTCCCATTCCCCGAAGGAGATGATAATTCGGGGATCATGCCGCCTTCATCATCAATTACCGCGTGGAGCAATTCATGTTCCAGCAAAGTCGCGTCCCGTTTACCGGCGTCTTGTATCCGCCGTACCGATGCGTGGAGTGGATTCATGGGCGCTCTCGCGCCCGGCGTCATTGGGAGGGAGTTATATCCTACTAAACCTATCGGGGGGGGGGGGGTAGTTGGGTTTTTAGTGTCATACAAAAAACCTGTCCTGGTTCTGGAATACTTCCGCCATGGCAAGGATATTTTCGGGGGACACGTCATAGGGGAGCGCGTGGGTGGGAGCGATGATAAGGCCCCCGTCCTGGCGCAGGGCCTTTACTACCCGGACAATTTCCTCCTGCACCTCTTTCGGCTTTTTATAGGGCAGCACTTTTTGTGTGGATACGCCTCCCCAGAAGGTAAGTTTATCTCCGTATTTTTTCTTTATTTCGGTGATATTGTAAATTTCAGGCTGGAAGGTCTGGTAACAGTCAAGGCCTATTTCAATGAGCTCGGGCAGCGTCTCGTTGTTGTCCCCGCAGGAATGCTGTATTACGTATTTCCCTTTTGCCTTGACCCGGTCATAGAGCCGGGCCATCCGGGGTTTTATGAAACGCCGCCAGTGTTTTATCCCCATGATTAGGCCGTGCTGCTGGCCCCAGTCGTCGCCAAAGTAGATGCCGTCAAGGTCGTATTCCAGGGCCACATCCACCAGGCGGAGAAAATACTCGCAGATCCGGTCAAAAAGCTCTTCCAGCTCTTCGGGCAGGGCTATCATGCTGACAAGCACATTTTCCATACCCATAAGGCTCCAGCAGCGTTCATACATGCAGAACCCGAACCCCATAAAGGTGAAACGATCCTCTTTGGTCGCAATCAGCTTTTCAATGTCGGAACGGAGACGCGGGATGTCCGGCTCAGGAAACCGGTAGTCGCAATGCTCCAGATCCTTTATCTGGGGATCTTCCATCACCCCGATGTCCTTATCCGCGCCGCTGCGGTTCCAGACCACGCCGAATTCGTCTTTAAAATACCCGCTCTTTCCCTCCATCTCGGTGGGCCAGCCCCAATACTGGGTATAATGGAGATAGGTGCCGATCTTCTTTTCAATGTCAGGATCACCGGTAGCCTCAATCAGACGGGAAAGCGACTGGCCGGTAAATTCAATATGATAGGGAATAGGATTGGTCGCCTTATGGCTCAGGGCCGCTGAAACTATATCTCTTCGGTTCATGGCTTTATTATCCGCTTGATTTTTGATAGCAGGATAGTATAAAATGTTCACAAATTAGAAAAATCGTTCAATTTATGGACATATTTTGGGGAGCGCTCAAAATGGATGTAATCTGGAACCAGAGCAGAATGATGACCCTGTTGCAGAACTTTTATACCCTCATAAAAGTGCGGGTTGGTTTTTTTGACCTGGATGGTAAGGAAATCATGTGCTATCCCGCATCACGGACACCCTACTGTACGCTGCTCCGCAGCAATAAAAAAGGCGATGCCGCGTGCAAAAGATGCGACCAGAACGCTTTCCGGCAGGCCGCCAAATACCAGACTCCCTATATTTACCGGTGCCACGCGGGGCTTACGGAAATGATAGCTGCCATTCAAACAGGAGTCGATGAGCGGATAGGCTATCTGATGATCGGCCAGGCAAAGCCGCCGGGAAACCGGGGGCGCAAAGAATGGGAGGAGATTTACCGCAAATTTTCCGGCGCCGGAATTTCCCCGGATGAACTTAAAGCGGCCTACTCGGAGCTAACGGTCCTCAAGATGGATCAGGCCCGCTCCTGCGCCAATATCCTTCAATCCCTGGCGGCCTATGTCTGGCTGGATAACTATTTCCGTCTTCAGAAGGAGCCGCTTTCAAGCCGGGTTAAAACGTATATTTCCGATAACCTGAATAAGAATTTATCGCTGGACCGGATAGCCCGCAAATTCTCCGTCGGCAAAACCACCCTCTGCAAGGTCATCAAGGGGGATTTGAATGCGACCGTGAATGAGCTCGTCCGTTCCCTCAGGGTTGAAAAAGCCAAGGAGCTTCTCGAATCCAATGAGGAACTTATTTCAAAAATCGCCGAGGAAGTGGGGATTACGGATTACAATTACTTCACCAAGGTCTTTAAAGAAGAAACCAGCGTCACCCCTTCGGTATTCCGCCGTCTCTGCAAAAATGAATATCTGTACCGGCAGCATCCGAATCAACCCCCGCTTTAAACCCGAAGAGTCGAAAAGCCGAAGAAGAAAACTACAGCTCTCGGGATTAAATTATGAAGCCAATCGCTTCGCAAGATTTGCCGCGCCCGCAGCGTCGGCGCTAAAGCCGTCGGCGCCGATAGAATTGGCAAATTCCTCTGTAATGGGCGCACCGCCGACGATGAGCTTAAAGCCCATAACACCGGCCGCCTTGATAGCTGTTGCGGCTTCCCGCATAGCCGGCATTGTCGTGGTAAGAAGCGCTGAAAGCGCGACAATTTTTGTGTCGGGATTTTCTTTGAGGGCTTCGACAAATTTTTCGGACGCGACATCCACACCGAGGTCAATAACCTCAAAACCGGCGCTTTCTATCATAAGCGAGACGAGGTTTTTGCCGATGTCGTGCAGATCACCGTGAACGGTGCCGATTATGCACTTACCAAGCTGGGATGTGGCGCCTGCGCCCAGTTTTGGCTTGAGAACTTCAACGCCCTTCTTCATCGTGCGCGCCGCAATGAGCATTTCTGGAACGAAAATCTCACTTTTCTGGAACTTGTCGCCGACTACAGCCATCGCTTTTATCATGCCCTCATTGAGGATCTCAAGCGGATCATCACCCGCCGCGAGAGCCTCTTGCACCAGGCCCTCTATGAGCTTGGATTTTCCTTTTTCTACCGTTTCAAAGATTACCGCGATCTTGGACATTTCTTGCTCCTTGCAAATAAAAATTTATTTTTAGGGTTGTATTTTGTAACCCCGCAAAACCAAAACTATTTCTTCTCAAACAATCCGGCCCTAAACGCGGTAATAAACTCAATGCACATTTCGTCATAGCCGAGCAGCGCTTCCGTGGCGTAGATGAGGCCTATCATGTCCGGGTTAGTCGGATCAATGATGGCGCTGTCCATGCCCGCAGCCATGGACAGGATGATAAAGGCGCGGTTCACAAATTTGCGGGCGGGCAGGTTGAATGATATATTGCTCGCGCCGCCGGTGATGTGAATGTCAGGATACTGGCCCTTGATTTCTTTCATAACGCCGGTGACCATGCCGATACCGTCTTCCGATGTGCAGAGCATTTCAACAAGGGGATCAATATGGAGGCGGGCAGGCGCGATTCCGAATGTCTTTGCCCTGGTCATGATGTTACCGAATACTTCAAGCCGCTTCTCCGCTGTTTTGGGCAGGCCGCTGTCGTCGCAAAGCAGGGCGACGCACTGCCAACCGGTTTCCGCGATAATTGGGAAGATAACCTCCATCTTACCGCCTTCGCCGGAAACCGAGTTGATAAGACCGGGTTTATTGCAGAAAGGAATCGCCGCGGCCAGCGTTTTGACGCTGGGACTATCAAGGGCGATGGGGGTGTCCGTTACACTTTGAACAAGGTCAACGAGCCATTTGAGGGTCTCGACTTCATGGGCTTCGGGTACCGAAGCGCACACATCTATGAAGGTTGCGCCTGTATCGGTTTCCCTTTTTGCCAGATCACGGATAATATCCGCATTCTTTTCGGCAATCGCTTTTCCCACCAGGGGAATAGAGCCGTTAATTTTTTCTCCGATGATAATCATTTTTCAATCACCTCTTGTTATAGTCTATTCCGTCTCGCTTGCGCCGCTCAAACTCCGCCGGCCGTATTCCGTACCCGTAAATGTCAGTTGTTCTGCCAGAAAGATATAGCGTAACAGCTTTTGACGAATTAAACAAGCATTTTTTTTGATAGCAGAATATCAAGCATATTCGGATTTCGTTCGTGTTGGTTAGTGTGGTTTGTGACAAATTCTTCTTTGATTTGTGTTAATTCGCGCTATTCACGGATCATTTATCATATCTTCCTGTTTTTTTCCATCCTTTCAATTGAAAAATCCATTTACAGGGGGGAAAAACCGGGTGAAACTTAATGGACTCTTAAAATAAGGATGGAATAATGGAGAGATTTACCTGGAAGGCCAAGCTGCTGCCGGGGGCTAAAGCGGAATATATACGCCGCCATAACGAGATCTGGCCGGAAATGACCGGCTTATTAAACAACGCGGGCATTCATAACTACACGATATGGTGTGTTGGAGACGAACTTTTTGGCTATTATGAGGCCGAAAAGGGTGTTGAATTTGCTTCCAGGGTACAGACGGAAAGTCCGATAGTGGATCGCTGGAACGAATTCATGAAAGATGTGATGGTAATGGAGAAAGATCCCGAAACCGGTACCCACTACCAATTAGAACAGGTTTTTTTCCACCCTTAAACCAGGAGCATTAGGAACCTGCGGTTCCTTTCCGATTTGACATCCGCGGCAAAATGCCGCGGGTCTTTATAGGAGTATTAGGAACCTGCGGTTCCTTTCCGATTTGACATCCGTGGCAAAATGCCACAGGTCTTTATAGGAGTATTATGGATCAGATAGCCCTGCGTCTTTCTTCTATCGTTAAAACGTTCCCCGGTATCATTGCCCTGGACGATATGAATTTTGAACTCAAGTCCGGGGAAATCCACGCGATCTGCGGTGAGAACGGCGCCGGGAAATCCACCCTGATGAAGGTGGTTACCGGGGTTCATGCCCCTGATTCGGGGCAGATCGTCCTCTTCGACAACGAGGTGAGGTTTTCCAATCCCCTGGACGCCTTCTCCAAGGGCATTGCCATTATCTACCAGGAGACCAGCCTTTTTGAAGAAATGACCGTCTTGGAGAACCTCTTCCTGAACCGGGAAATCGTAAAAAAAATAGGCCTCTTTACGGTGCTGGACTATAAGGCCATGGCCTTAAAAATGGAAAATATTTTCAAGAGCCTCCACATCTCTATTTCGGTGGACGAAAAGATCAAAAACCTCGGCATGGCCCAGAAACAAATGGTCGAAATCGCCAAGGCCCTGACCTTTGAGTCCCGAATACTCATCCTGGACGAGCCCACCGCCTCCCTTACCCAGCAGGAGGTTGACGCCCTGTTCGCCATAATCCGTAATCTTAAAAAGAGCGGGGTCAGCATCGTTTATATCAGCCACCGGCTGGAGGAAATCTTTACCCTCTGCGACCGGGTTACGGCGATCCGGGACGGCCGGTACATATCCACCCGGGAGGTCTCCGGCACAAACAAGGATCAGCTGGTGGCGGATATGGTAGGCCGCAGCATGGATAACTACTACCCAAAAACCGAGGTGGAAATCGGCGGGGAGCTCCTTTCCGTTAAGGGATTGGGGGACCGGGAACTGCTCCATGACATTGATTTTTATGTACGCCACGGCGAGATTCTGGGGTTCGCCGGTCTTGCCGGTTCCGGCCGCACCGAGCTGGCCATGACGCTGAGCGGTTTTACCCCGCCTGAACGGGGGGAAATTCTGCTTGACGGCAATCAGGTGCGTTTTAAGAGCTACCGGGAAGCTATGGACCAAGGACTGGTATACGTCACCGAAGATCGGGGTAAATACGGCGTTATCGTCAATATGAGCGTTAAAGACAATATCGTCATGCCCCAGCTTGAAAAAAACTCCCATCTGGGGGTTATCAACAAGCCCAAGGAATACGCGGTGGCGGAAAAAATGCGGGAAAGCATGGGCATAAAAGCGCCTGACACGGACTTCCTGGTGATGAA
>JAITNM010000158.1 GCA_031290475.1 Treponema sp.
GCCAGTTCTTCTCCGGTAAAATCCCTCCGCTGGACATTTTCTTCTATCTCCAGTTCCAGTTTTACCAGTTTTTCCGGCGCGTCTACTATTACCGCGTTAATGGTCCGCCAGCCCAGGTACTTGGCCGCCTCAAGCCGCCTGCCCCCGGCGATAAGTATATTGGCCCGGCTTATGGTGATGGGGCTTATCTGTCCGTAGCGTTTCATGCTTTCCGCCAGGACGCTGATATCTCCCAAATCTTTACGTATTCTCTTTTTTACGACGATGTCTTTTACAAGGACTTGCATGATCAATACCTAGTCTAACAGGGGGTTGTAATCCGGTATCAGCCCGTTTTCACCCTGCTGAAATTCCAATCCGTAATCTTCCTGGGGAGCGGAACGGTCCTCTGACCAGAGATCCTCGGACCGGAGTTCTTCCGCCGAACCCTGGCCCGGGGTTGGAGGTACAGGGTTGGGGCTTGGGACGGGTATCCGCGTCTGCGGCGGGGGGCGGTCCGGCTGCCGGGTATTGAATTCACCCATACCGTCATAACCTTCCAGGATACTGTTATAATCCTTTTCCGGCAGGGCGGTATTCCCCGGGTTGTTCTGACCCTGGCGGTTATTCTGGGGGGAATTATTTCGGCGGTTGTTACGGTTGTTTCCCTGCCGGTTTTGGTTTTCCAGGGGGCCCAGGACGGACAAAATATCCGCGGATAACTCGGGCATTTTAAGATCCCCCAAGAGGGTGTTTTCATTGATGGACAGGGTATCAAGACGCATACTGCCTATGGATGCGATGGAACTACCCGCGGCGCCGCCTACGTGGATATCGCAATAGGAGGTAGGCTGGGTCCCCTGCAGGAAAGAGAGGGTCACGCTTCCGGGACAGGCGGAAGTTACCAGAAGCCCGGACTCGGAGCATACCGTTGTCTCGATAACGCCTGCGGAAGGCCGTAAAAAGTCCCTTGCCGGGAGGCCCAGGTGAATTTCCCGCATATAGTCGCCCCAAACAGGGCCCGCCAGGGTTGCCCCGGTGAGGTTGAGGCCCAGGGAGTTTCCGGGTTTGTCAAAGCCGAACCAAATGGCGGTGGTATAATAGGGAGTAAAGCCCACAGTCCAGGCATCGGACCAGTTCTGGGTGGTGCCGGTTTTCCCCGCCGCGGCGATTCGGTAGCGGGCGCCCTGTTCGTCCCGAAAGGTGAACTTGGAACCGTACCCCGATCCGGATTGGAGCGTACCCATTTCCACCGTTTTTTTGAGGAGGCTGGTCATCACATACGCGTTCTGGGGGCTTATGACCTGAACATCCCCTCCCATATGCCGCTGTTTTTGCCGTATATCCCGTTCAATATCCATAACCACCCGGCCGTTCCGGTCCTCGATGGACCTGATGGCAATGGGGCTTACGTCCCGGCCCTGGTTGGCGAATACCGCGAAGGCCCGGGCCATCTGAATAGGGGCTATGGCGATGATCCCCAGTCCCATGGGGTAAACCCGGGGGAAGGTACGCCGTTTTACGTCCGGATCGTCGATACCCAGGAGCAGGGCGGCCCGGTCAATGGCGGCGTCAAACCCGATGGCGTCCAGTACCTTGAGGGACGGGACGTTCATGGATTGGGCCAGGGCATTGTAGAGGAGTACCGAACCCTTCCATTCGCCCCGGAAATTGAGGGGAATATAGGGGGTCCCATCCTCGTTGTGGAATACCATGGGGAGGTCGTGTATCAGCGTAGAAGGGGTGAATTTTTTAAGATCAATGGCCGCGGAATAGTAAAGGGGTTTGAAAGAACTTCCGGGCATGATCTTACCCTGGGTGGCCCGGATAAGCTGATTCGACTCATCGTATTTTGACCCCCCGACGATGGCCTTGATATACCCGGTCTCGTTTTCCAGGGTAATGAGGGCGCCTTCAATAACGTTCTTTTCCGTGGCGTTCTTAAGATCCGCGTAACCGTAATTGGTCAGGAGCTTAAGGTCCTGGATACCGAACATCAGGGCGGCCAGGTCCACCACGGGGTTGATTACCTTCGTGTACCGCGAACCGGCCTTCTGCTCGTTCTGGGCATCGGAAGTGGCGTGGATGGGGTTCAGGTTAAACGTAAGGGAGAGGAGATCTATAATGGGGAGGTAGGTCCGCTCCGCCTGGATAAGCCGTGTTCCTTCAGACCGGGCGTATTCTTTGTTTGCCTTGGAAAGTCCCTGGGCCATGTATTTTTCCGCGGCGTTCTGGAAGTCCAGATCCAATGTGGTGAGCACCGTATACCCGTCCCGGTAATAGTCCATGGTGCCGTACATGAGCCGGTCCAGTTCCCGGCGCACGTACTCGCTGAACCAGGGCGCCTTGTCTTCCCGGTTGAAGTACGCCGAGGTGGAAGCCCGGGTATAGTCATAACTATCCCAGTATTCGTTGAAAGAAGCGTCCGCGTCTTCGGCGGTGGTGTAACCAAGTTCGATCATCTTGTTCAGCACCGACCTCTGGCGGTCCATGGCAATATTGGGGTTATCCAGGGGGTTGTAGCGGGCGGGACTGGAAAGCTGGATCACCAGCACCGCCGCCTCCGCCAGGGTAATCTCCCGGGCGCTGTGGCCGAAGAAGTACTTGCTCGCCGCCTCAACCCCGTAGACCCCGGGGCCCATGTACATATAATTAAGGTAGATTTCGAGGATTTCGTTTTTTGTATACCGCCGTTCCATCTGAATGGCCCACCAGAGTTCCCGGATCTTCCGGGAATAGGACTTTTCGGTCCGGTCGGTGTAAAGGGTTCCCGCCACCTGCTGGGTGATGGTAGACCCGCCCCCCAGGGACCGGCCCGAAATCTGGCCGAAGAACGCCCGGGCAATGCCCCGTATGCTGAACCCCTTATGGTTGTAAAAGTCCGGGTCTTCCCGGGCCAGTACCGCATAGATAAGGTGCCGGGGCAGTTCGGAGAGGGAGATGAGTTCCCGCTTTTCATCGGCTGAAAATTCGGTTATGAGGTTCCCGTTAATGTCCAGGATCTTGGTAGGCAGGGCCGGGGCAAATTCGACAAAATTTTCCTGGTTTTTGATATTTACCGTTTCCGCCAGCGACAGCCCCAGGCCGGCGCCTATACTTACCGCGATTACTATAATAAAAACTGCAAAAACACGAATCAGGATAAAACGCTTCATAATTCTATACGCTTAAGTATAGCAAAAAGGGCAGGGGAGTACAATAGCGCGGGCCTCTCCCAAAACATCAGTTTTGGGAAAGCCCCGCAATTCAAAGGTTTTCATTCTTTACCTTTTTCTCTTCGGGGAGCCAGCGCATGAGGATTTCTTCCAAACTGGCAAGTTCTATGGGTTTTGACAGGTAATCCTGAAATCCCTTTTCAATAAACACTTCCCTCATCCCCGTAATAGCATTGGCGGTGAGCGCGATAATGGGAACCCTCTTATTCCGGTCATTTTCCCGTTCCCATGCGCGGATGGCTTCAGCCGTCTCTATGCCGTCCATTTCGGGCATCATGTGATCCATAAAAATAATATCGAACCGGTTCTTTTTTTCCAGCTCTATTGATTCCCTTCCCTTGTTGCAGGTAGTAATATTCATTTTGTAGATAGACATAAGCCCCTTGGCAACCACTAAATTGGTGGAGAGATCGTCCACGATTAATATCTTTGCTTCCGGAGCGGTAAATGAGACGTCTCTTCTTTCATGCAACGGGATAGTTTTTCTGTTGTTAAGTATGTCCGCCAGGGGGACGGTGTAAATCGGCAGGTGGATTGCCCTAAGGGGAGGGCCTTTGTGCACATCCAGCGATCGGGCGTCCAGGTGGCTGGAGGCGTCCTCCATTTCCATCATGAGTACCGGCTTACATTTTTTCCCTTTCTCTACGATTAGATGCATCGTCTTTTCAAGCAGGTTTGAGGGGAAAAAGACAAATTGATAATCTTCCGTTTCAAGGAACTTGAAGAATGTATCCTGTTCGGCGCAGAACATCACCGGTACGCCGAGATTCTCGAATGAAAATTGCAGCGATTCTGCTAAAATCCTGCGTTTTTCATAAACAAGGGATCTTTTTTGTTCAGGCTTTATTACGACGGCCAGAGGCCTGGAATCCAGTATTTCCTGGGGTATAACAGCGGTAAAAACGCTTCCCTGGCCGTACACGCTTTCTACGGAGATGTCCCCGCCCATAATCCGGCTCAGCTTACGGCTTATGGCAAGTCCAAGTCCCGTCCCCTCAATGCCCTTGTTTTTATATGCGTCAAACTGGGCAAATTCCCCAAAGAGTTTATCTAAATCTTCCTCTTTAATCCCCGTCCCCGTGTCGGTTACGGAAAAGCTGAGCAGCACTCTGCGGCTGTCCTCTAATTTGCCTTTGATCTTAAAAGACACGGAGCCTTCCATGGTATATTTAACCGCATTGGACAATAGATTGATGAGGATCTGTCTGAGCCGTACTTCATCTCCCCGGAGCGAGTCCGGCAGGGTGTGGTCGATTTCTACGGTAAAACGCAGTGATTTGTCGAAGAAGTAGGCGTTAATAATGGAAAGTACATCGTTAATCAGGGAACGGAAGTGATAGCCCTGGGGGATTATCTCCAGTTTGCCCGATTCGATTTTTGAAATATCCAGGATATCATTAATGATAGAAAGGAGGTTTGTCCCTGCCTGCCTGATGCTCATGATATTATCACGGGCTTCGGTCTCATCCAGGTTCTGGCGAAGCAGTATTTCTACCATGCCGAGGATCGCGTTCATAGGGGTGCGGATTTCGTGGCTCATTTTTGTAAGAAACCCCGTTTTCGCCCGGGAGGCGGCTTCCGCCAGCCGCGTCTGATCTTCCAGCGCCCGGGTGCGCTCTTTTACCTGGGTTTCAAGGCTGCTATTGGACATTTCCAGGGCTTTGTTCAAATAGATGAATTTTTTGGCGAGAATAAGCGTGATGCTGACAACAAACATGAAAAAGCCGAATTTGATCGTTGAAAGTCCATAGTATAAAAAGCGGGAGTCTATGATGTCTATCATAGCGGTTAAAAAGATAATAGACATACCTGCAAGTAAATTGCCCAGTTCTGTGCTTAAAAGCCCGGAACCAAAATAACTCAGGAGGGATCGCCGTTTCCCCTCGTTCTTCCATTTGACGTATTGACTGTTGATAAACATAAAAAGAATTTCATAAACGAATAAGTATATGATACACAAAATTGCCGATATCTGGAAAATCCCCAAGGCCTCATCGGAATAATTGAGAGAAAAGAGGCTCTGGGTTATAATCAGTATTCCGTAAAAGACGCTGATAATTTTAGTAAAAAGCCTAATCCGGTGAATCGTTAACGTTTCTATAAAAGCCATGACCAGGGGAACCAGCATTATCAGCGAAGCCCCCTCAATACGGTAGAGGATGCCGGTATCGCGGAGAAAGAAGTAGGGGGATTGATTACGGGCAAAAAGGTATATACTCAAGAAAATAGAAAAGAAGCTGCAGTAGAGGTAGTGTTTTTCCTTACGCCAGCCCAGAAACAAAATAAAATGGTAGACTCCTACAAACAGGTATAGAAGGCAGAAAGCGATAGTTTGGGATTCCGAATATTTTTTGGCAATACTTTTATATTCACCGATAAAATAGGGGGAGACATAGAATAGGCCCGAACCTTCGTAGTTTGGCCCTCCGATTATCCTAAAGGCGAGCGCATTCGTTCCCGTCTTAAAGAGGTTTTTATCCAGGGGAAAATACACAGAACGCCAGGCGGTGTGCATTTTGATTTGTCCCTCGCCGTCAAGGTGGATCTCTTGTTGTAACAGCGTTCCGTTAAGATAGACGCCCCAGTTATCCCCTATGCCTGACAGATACAAGCCGGGAATGTATTCGCCCTTGTGGAGGATCCTTTGCAGCTCCTCGTTTTCCAGGGTAAAGGTAAAGAGGATGGTGAATTCCTCATCCTTTTCTCCAAAGGGGGAAAGGTACCGGCGTTTGGGAAGATCCGGCAGGCCCAGTGTCTTTATCCTGAGGCTTGAAGATCTAAGGGTTTCATGGTCAAGGTATTTCCAGATTTCTCCTTCTCCCGTACTGTCAAGAGAAGGCGCCTCGGATATGCTTAAGGGATCAAACCCCCTTCTTGCGTATAGGGGACACGTCTTAAGATCGAGGTAATACGCCCCCTCTCCGGCGGCATTGGCAGCGGTACTGCCGGCAATATCGGGAGAAGAGGCCTTACAGCCGGCAAGCAGGAGGGCAAGAACCGCCCAGCGGGTAAATTGCTTCAAATTTAAAACATCCTTGTATAGCCTCTTACCCGTCTGAGGTATTATGGGGTGAAACGGCGCTTCCGCCTAATGCGGCGTCACCGCAGAGCGTGGCGAGCATAATTGCCTTTATCGTATGTTTGCGGTTCTCCGCCTCGTCCCAGGCCCGGCTTTGGGGGCCATTGATCACATCGGGGGTAACCTCTTCGCCCCTGACCGCCGGGAGGCAGTGGAGGAAGATTGCGTCCTTGCGGCCGGTCCTGTCCATTAAGGCCTGGTTTACCTGGTAGGGCATGAGCAGCTTCTTGCGCGTTTCTTTAAGGGCCTCTTCGCCCATGGAAACCCAAACATCGGTGTAGAGCGCGTCCGCCCCCGAAACTTGGGCCAGGTCGGGGCCCACATAGATGGAGGCGCTGTTGGATGCCGCCAGGGAGGCGCAGGAACGTACCAGGTTTTCATCGGGCATGAGTTCCGGGGGGGTTATGATGCGGAAGTTAACCCCCAATTTGGCGCAGATCACCAGAAGGGAGCGGGCTACGTTGTTCCTGCCGTCCCCTACAAAACAGAGGGTTTTGCCGGCGGAGTCGCCGAAATTCTCTTCCAGGGTCATGATGTCCGCCAGGGCCTGGGTGGGGTGAAAACTGTCGGTCAGACCGTTGTAGACCGGAACGCCGGAATACTTGACCAGGATCTCCACGGCGGACTGTTCGAAGCCCCGGAACTGGATAGCCGAGAACATACGGCCCAGAACTCTGGCGGTATCCTCTATAGATTCCTTGCCCCCAAGCTGAATATCCCCTGTAGAGAGGAACACCGGGTGGCCCCCCTCTTCTCCAAAGGCGGTTTCGAAGGAACAGCGGGTACGGGTGGAGCGTTTTTCGAAGATCAGGGCAATGGTCTTCCCCAAAAAGCGCTGATGCAATTCTCCCCTTTTTGCCTGATCTTTAACCTTTTTAGCCAGATCCAGGAGAAGCCGGATCTCTTCTTTTGAATAATCCAGCCACGTTAAGAGCGATCTGCCTTTTAATGTCTCTAAAACCATAAATCCTCCACTATAATAGACCGATTATACTATATACCGATATAATATTGAATAGCTATGATACAAATGATTTTTTCTTTACGATACCAGGCCCAGCTGCGGCGGACAAGGCCGGAACTTTACTCCTTTTTGGAAAAATCCTTCCTGGAAACCATCCAGGCCTCCAGGGGAGAAGTGGGCCTGGAACACCGGCTCATAACCGCCGCTTTTGATGAAAAGGCCATCGGTTTCTGGCTGGATATACTCATGGTCCTGCGAACGCTGATGAAACTCCTGGAAGACGCCTCTTTGGAATTATACGGCCATATCTGCCTTTTAGGAAGGGATCTGAAAGAGGGGGATGTCAAACTTGCCCGGACCCTGTCCTCCGGGGGAACCGGATTTTGGTGCGATCCCGGCGTCCAGCAGGCCCTGTCACCCTATGCGGTTTTTGAGAACAATTACCGCGAGGTACAGGGCGTAATCCAGGGGGAAGGGTATAACCGGATTAAGAATTTCAAAACCCCGGCAAAGGGGGAGGAGCATAGATCCTTCCCCTACCGGGCCAGGATTTTAAAGATCCTGGATCAGGGTACAGTCCGGAGCGCGGTTCTGGTGGGACCCCAGTTTATCGGAAAGCGGGACGGGCTCAGGCGTTATTGCCATAATCTGGTGCGGGGATTTCCCTGTTTGATCGTTGTGTTCGGCGCCGGGGGCTCAGGTCTCGCCTGTTTTATCGACGCCTTTAAGCCCGAGATCCGGAATTTTATCTCCCCCTTTGCGGGGCCCTCAAGGTTAAAAGAACTGGACACTCTGGCGGAGGCCATTCTTCGGGAACGGTTCCGTAAGCAGTACTCCTTTTACCTGCTTCAGCGGGCGCGGCATTTTATGGAACTGCTCCTGGACGCCTACGACAAAGCCGCCGCCGCCCGGTCGGTGAAACCCGTCATTATTTTAGAAAACCTGAATCAGGCGGATCAGAGCGCCTTCCAGTTTTTTTCCGGACTATACCAGAAAATGAAAAAGAACAGCTGTCTTGTCTATGGCACCTATTCGGTAAGCGGCAGGGAAGTAAACATCGAGCCCTGGAACGGGATCTTTACCCGGGTTATCCAGGTATCTCTGGAAAATTTTTCCGCCCCCCCGGCGCCGGAACTTTCCCAGGATCTCTGGGAAATCGGCTATGTTCTTACCCTGTTCCGCCGTTATTTCCCCAGCGCGCAATTTTTGTCCCTTTTTAAGGAAGCGAGAGTTAACCCCCTCATGGTATCCTGGGCCCTGGATATCTTTGCCGAACTGGGGCTCATCGACTTTCGGGAAGATCCCCAGCTGCGGATAGAGGATTTTATCCCCCTGGGGAAGCGTTTTTTGGGGGAAAGGCGCTTTTTGATGCAGGCTATGGTCTGTGAACGTATCCTGGCCCATGTAAACGAGGGAAAGTTCAATCCCTGTTATAACCTTCTGGAAGCCCTTGCCGAACTGGGCGGTGAAGGTTCGGATACCCTTATTCTGGATTCCATTATCGCCGATGTGGTGAACAATACCTATGATGATATCGAAAGGGCTATTGAAAAGGGCTCTTTTAAGGATGTGGCGGGCAGGCGGCGCGCAGCAATGCTGTTATATATTTTTACTACTTCCCGGGCGCTGATCCATCAGGATGAACGCGGAATCCGTGAAATCTTCCTCAAGCCCCCCCCCGAGGCGGATTCCATTCTTCTCTACAAAGCACAGATGCTGTCTAACCTGGCCGGGCATCACCTGGGGGTTCAGGAAAACGACGCCGCCCTGGATGTGGTCAAGGAATCCATGCTTATAAGCCAGAACGAGCAGAAGGGGAGGGGGCTTGCCCAGGCCTACCGGCTCTTTTCGCTGGTTAATATTTCCAAACAGCGGATCAACGACGCTATTGACTATGCCGCTTTTGCCATTGAAAATGCCGAACATTCAGGTTATACGGATGAACTTGCCGTTACCGCCTATTACTCCACGGGGATACATTTTCTGTTCGGGAACCTCTCCAAAGCGGAGCGCCTGGCCCTGCAGTCCGACGAAGCCGCTTCCGCTGCGGGACGTCTTGAATGGGCCGATCGTTCCCGCTTTTTCCTGGGCCGGCTCCGTTTTGAAACAGGCCGCTACAAAGAAGCGGGAGACATCTTTCAGAGCCTGCTCAACCAGGAAATACCCGGCGCTTCAGAATACCGGGATCTTACCCTTGCGGCGTGGATCTTCCGTTCCGAAATTTTCAGGCAGGGGGGACACGGCATTTCCGCCCTTCCTGATTTACCGGCCGGAAGCGCCGATGCCCGGCTCTTTGAAATAGAGGGAGCTTACCTTGCGGGGGATTACCGCCGGACTGTGATCCTGGCCGATACCATGTACCAATCCCTCCCGGGAAACCGTTTTCATTTTATTGAACAGCCCGACTGGTGGAGCGGTTTTGCCCAATGCGAATTCCTCCTCTTCCAGCCCCGGGATTTTTTCTCCCGCCTTCTCTTCACATACCGGGCCCTGGCTTTAAGCCGTATGGGCGATAAGAGCGAAAGCGCCCAGGGGGAGTCCCGAGACCTCATGCGCCGGGTTATCCGTGAAGAAGGCCTTCCCCAGACAGACCCCAATGACGCCTTTTACTACTACTCCCATTACCGGGTTCTTCAGGAAACCGGCGCGGTGGAGGTTGATATGAACACCGCAGTGAGCATCGCCTTTAAACGCCTGCAAAGCAGGGCCAGCCGCATCGACGATGTCGGAACCCGCCGGGCCTACCTTTCCCTTAACCACTGGAACGCCGCTCTGGGAGAAATCGCCAAGGTCCACAAGTTGATATAGAGAAACACCGGTACTGCGCTTAATTGAAGAATGGTAAAATCAATGGAAGCCAGGAGAGCAGGACTGCCGCGCAAAGTATAAAGCGCCCTGACGCAGGATAGCGCCGGGGAACGGCGCGGGGCGGCGGCCCTTCAGAGCCTTGGGATTCACTCAGTTCAAGCAAAAGCGTATCCACCCTTTCGGCAAAACGCTCCAAAGGGACAAACTTTTTTCGTTTTAATAAATCGCCTGAAAAATCCCCCGCCGCCGGATCCTCCCGTGCTTTTTTTTCCGTTTTATTGAGCGATTCGGTAATCCGTACTAAGTACTTGAAGGATCCGGTGATGAGCTCCCCAAGGACGCCCGGAAGCTTCAGATCCTGCCTGATTGTAAGACGGGAGAGCATTACCAAAGCTTCCAGCGTGGCGGCCCTTTGAATGCCCGCCATAAGGGCCCCTTGGGTAATCTTAAACATACCCAGGGAAAGGATGAGCCGTCCATAGGGAACGAGGAGATTACAAAACACAACCGTTATCATTATCAATATGGTTATTAAAGGGTTGTTCTTCTTCCCCGAAAGCCAGGACAAGAACCAAAAAAAGAAAAACTGTCCAAGGCGGAACCAGGGCGAAGGATTAAAAACCACCGCGGGTATGATACAGATGCCGGTAATAAAGAGGGCCCGGCCCGAAAAAAGCCCTTCAGTCTTATCCGCCCGGTAAAGCCGCCGGCGTTCTTCCCCCGTCTTCATCCCTTCCCTTTCTCCGTTCCCTCCCGGGCCTTGATCTCCCCCGCATACCAGAGCGAACGGCGGGTAAAGTACTCGCAGAAAAACCCCATGACGGCGCCGGAAACAAGGCCCATAACCAAAAAAGGCGGGGCAATATACCGGGCGCTCCTCCCAAAGATGAAAAGAGAAGCCAGGGCAAGCTGGGTGATGTTTGAAACCAGGGCGCCCAGAACCCCCAGGCCAATAAAGCCGATCCTTTTGCTTTTCAACAGTTTTCTTGCGCCGTACATGGACAGGGCGGAAAACATGGTCCCGGCCAGGGAAAAAATAAAAATATATGAAAACAGTGTTCCTGTTATTAATGCCTGGCCCAGAATTTTAATGCACGAGAGGAGTAAAAAAGAACGAAACGAGAGGATGTCCAGGGCCAGCATAAGGGGCAGATTCGCGATACCCAGACGCATAAAGGGCGCGGGTTTTGGGATGAGGTATTCCACCGTTGAAAGGAAGAGGCAAAATGCCCCCAGGAGCGCGATTCTTTCGCCCTCTTTTTTTTTGTTAAAAGGATTTGGCGTCAAGATGAACCTCGGCGGAGGCATTGCCTTCGATGTAAACAAATACGTTATTGGGAAGGCAGGCTACCCAGGAACCGGCGCCATGGATACGGCCGGAGGAAACGCAGGTTTGGTTAGTACAGGGAGATGAAAGCACCCAGGCCTCCCCCCCTCTTATTTCCACCACCGTGTCCCCCAGAGGGCCCTGGACCGCCACCCTTTCCCCGGCGTCCAGGGGGAAGATCCAGGTCCTGCCCGAGCCTTCTATGACCGCCTGTTCGTTAAAACGGGGCCCCGAGTACACCGCAAAGGCGCATATAAAAATAAGAGCAAGGGCTAAACCAATAACCCCAAAATCCAGAGGTTTAAAAAAACTTCCCCGCATTATCGAAAAAACCGCCTCTTTTATATTCCATTTATGATTATAGTCCAAACTTTCCGTTTTGTATACCAGACTTGTTCGAGAACCCGGGAGGAAGGCTTGAATATATCGAACTATTTGGTAAAGATATAAAGGAGGATGAGCCGGTTCCAAAACTCGTTTAGTTTTGGCCCGGCTCTTGGAAAAACCGGTCTAAAGCCCGATTTTTCCTTTAAATCTAAGGTTGCAGTTCCAAAATCTGACATTTTGGAACTGCC
>JAITNM010000202.1 GCA_031290475.1 Treponema sp.
AGGAGTTTGTCGGACTTAGCAAAAAATTCGCCTGAAAGGTGAATTTTTTACCGCTCAAACTCCGTAAGGAGCCCATAAATCGGGATTTTTGCGTTAGTTTTGATGCAAAAATCCACAAGCCCGACAGGCTCCTAGGAGTTTGTCGGGCTTTAGCCCATTTCAACCCCAAAAACGTGCGTTTAGCACGTTTTTACTTCTCAAACTCCGTAAAGGAGCCCATAAATCGGGATTTTTGCGCTAGTTTTGATGCAAAAATCCACAAGTCCGACAGGCTCCTAGCGATAGCCCAGCCGTCGAAGAGATTGAAGAAGCGTACCCAGCCTTCGTACAAGGTAATCGCTCCGGGCGGCCTCTGGCTGGCAAAACCCTTCCAGCCGCCAAGCCGCGCGGCCCAGGCCAAATTGTTTTCAGAATATGGGTTTTTGCTCTTGTCCGTTTTCCCCTCGAACCGCGGCAGGAGGTCCTTCATGCATCGTACCTGCGTCCGTGAAAATACTGACCCGGTCTTTTGTTCGCTCCTGCCATCACGCGCCTGCCGCAGTTTTATGATCTGTACCGCCGCCATAAGTGTCATGATAAGTAATTTCCTCAGCGCTTTCCCGCTTTCCAGTTCACTCTTCTCGTAATTTAGCCCTTTCGTTTTTACCACACGAAACAGATCTTCTATTATCCAGCGGCATTTATAATATTCCACTATTCTTAACGCCGCCTCTATCGTCCCTACCTCATGACTGGTACGATTTCCATCCCCGTCTCCTTAATCTCAGTATAGTCCTGGTACACTTCATTTTGCAACCGGGCCATTAAGTCCAGTATATCATTCCGCCCCGTGGGGGCTTGTAGGTCTCCGTACAGTAGTCGTGGGGCGTCCCGTCGGGGAAAACCAGGGTCAGCTTCATCCTGTCCGGAGGGGAACCTCGACCTTCGGTCTCGGCGGGGGTTCCCGGGGTCCTTGAATTAGGTTCCCAGTAGAACACCTTCACCTGGGGGAAACGGATGGTGATCCTGCCGTGTTTTACTTCTTTTCGTTCCATGCCTATCTCGAAGCCGTAGATGTAGAGCCGCAGGATCATTTCCGGGTTGTTCTCGATCTCGGCCTCGAAGTGATAGATATGCTTACCGGCTATTCTTATCACGCTGTCGGAGAAGAGATGCCCCAGGGTGTCAGAGATATGCCCGGTGTTGAGGTATTGCCACAGTGGGCAGGCCGCTCCCCTTTTCCGGACCTTGGCATTATTATCCTCCTGTTCTAAGATAAAACCATGGGACTAACGGAGCGCTTTCGTGAAGCTGTTACCATTAAAACCGACTGGCCTGCGGGCGCGGCAACGGGGGATGAGGAGGCCGAAGGGCCGCTGATCCGTTTCCAGGAATTTCTGGCCCGGGAATACCCGCTTTTTCATAAAGCGGCGGAACGGCAGGTATTGGATCCCTATGCGGTGGTCTACCGCTGGCCCGGGCAGCAAAGCGCGGATCAAAGGTCCGGCAAGAAGCCCGTGCTTTTCCTGGCGCACTACGACGTGGTGCCCGCGGAGGCCGGGCGATGGACTACCGGCCCCTTTGACGCCGAACTGCGGGACGGCTATGTTTACGGCCGGGGAACCCTGGATATGAAGGGCAGCCTCATCGCCCTGATGGAAGCGGCGGAGCTGCTCTGCGGCCGGGGGTTCCGGCCCCGGGAGGATATCTGGTTCGCCTTTGGGGGAGATGAGGAGCGGTCCGGCGTGCTGGGGGCCCTGCGGATGGCGGCGTGGTTTGAGGAACAAGGCGTCCGTTTTGCCTGGCTTCTGGATGAGGGGCCGGTCATCGGCGAGGGGCATATTGAGGGACTAAAGAGTCCGGCGGCTTTCTTCGGCATTGAAGAAAAGGGCTTCCTGAGCCTGGACCTTACGGTGAAGCAGCATCCGGGCCACGCGTCACGGCCGCCGGATGTCCAGGCCGCCGCGGTGCTGGCCAAGGCCCTGATCCGGCTTTCCAAAAGACCCTTTCCCCGGCGCCTTACCCCCACGGTAGAAAGTTTCTTTACCCACCTTGCCCCCTTTATTCCGGGTTTTCGGGGATGGATACTTAGGCACAGCCGTCTCCTGGGGCCCCTCTTCTTCCGGGCGGTGAAAAAGAATCCGCTGTTTGCGGCCATGTTCAAAACCACACTGGCTATGACCCAGCTTGAGGGAAGCGCCGCGGACAACGTGCTCCCCTCGGAGGTGAAGGCCGTGGTGAACCTCCGGCTCCTGCCCCCCCGGACCAGGGAAGAGGCCGTTGCCTTTGTACGGGAAACAATCAACGATAAGCGGGTGGAAATCGCGGTTCACGGGTTGGGCACCGAGGCGGTATCCGCAAACCCGGAACAGGCGCGGTTTGGGGGGTCCGGCTGGGCGGATCTGACGGCCGCCCTGGAATCGACGGAGAGCGGCTGCCCTGTCTTCCCCTTCCTCATGACCGCCACAACCGACTCCCGGCATTATAAGGACCTTACCGAAGCCATATTCCGTTTCTCTCCGCTCCGCCTGAATCCCCGGGAACTGGCGGCCATCCATGGCCATGACGAGCGGGTTTCGCTTGAGAATCTGGACAGGGCCGCGCGGTTTTACGGCGCGCTGCTTTCGCGGTTATAAGGCCGATGGATTCCGGCTCCGCAATGCCCGTGCTACAAACGCCTGTACTGCAAGTACAAAACCTCGGCGTCTCTTTTTCTACTCCGGAAGGGGAAGTCCAAGCCGTGCGGGGGGTTTCCTTTAGCCTGGGCGCGGGAGAAACCTTAGGTCTCGTGGGCGAGTCCGGAAGCGGGAAAAGCGTTACGGCCCTCTCCATTCTGCGGCTTCTTGCAAGTACCGGCAAAATCATCTCCGGGGAGATACTCTTTCATGGCAGGGACCTGGTCACCGCCCCCCAAAAAACGCTCCGGGATATCCGGGGGAAGAAAATTTCTATGATCTTCCAGGACCCCATGTCGTCGCTCAATCCCCTCATGGCTATCGGGAAACAGGTAGGAGAAGCGATCACCGCCCACCCCGAAACCACGGCCGGGCCGAACCGCCGGAAGCTGTCCGGCAGGGAGCTGGATAAGCGGGTAACAGCATTACTGTCCGGCGTAAAAATCCCGGAAAGCGAAAAACGCCGCCGCTTCTACCCCCACGAATTATCCGGAGGCATGCGCCAGCGGACGATGATCGCCATGGCCCTCTCATGCCGGCCGGAGATCGTCATTGCCGATGAGCCCACCACCGCACTGGACGTGACTATCCAGAGCCAGATACTCCGGCTCCTCAAAAATGTCCAGGCGGAGATCGGCATGTCCATCATCTTTATCACCCAC
>JAITNM010000247.1 GCA_031290475.1 Treponema sp.
CTTTTCTGAAAGATCTGCCATTAGTATTTTAGTACCTTTCGGTAAATCATACCTACACCGCAAGTTGCAGTCTTCATTGGTATTTATAGTACAAGATAATCCATCGAATTCTTTACTTCTTTTGTAACCGTCAATAAAAACCATCTACCACGTGAAAACGAGTAGTACTAAAATCTGTAGAAAATCCAACGAACAAAGGAAGAACAGATGAAGTACAGTAAGGAAGAGAAAGGAATGTGGGTAGAAGACTGGAGGCAAAGCGGGGAAAGCCTGGGGGCCTATGCCAAAGCCAACGGTCTGAATGCGGCGACTTTAAAGAACTGGGCGTGTGGGGAAGAAACGGTCCAGGGTTTTGTCGAGATAAAACCGAAGCAGGCCGAATCATGGTCGTATACGCCGGAAATCCTGATAGAGAAAGGGGATATAAAAATCCACATACCCTTGGCAGTCAACCGGAGTGAGCTGAGAGCGGTAATCGAAAGCATCGGGTGGCGGGTATGACGGTAGACCTGAGCAAGGTGAGGATATATATTCGGCCGGGCCATACGGATTTACGAAAAGCGGTAAACGGGCTAACACTGGTGGTACAGGAACAGATGGGGCAGGACCCCTTCAGCGAGAGTGTGTATATATTTTGTAACCGGGACCGGCGGGTATTAAAAGCGGTGTGGTGGGACAGGACAGGGTTCTGGCTGAGTCAAAAGCGGCTTGAGCGGGACAAGTTTCCCTGGCCGGAGAGTGAAGAGGCGGTAGAGGAATTGACACGGGAGCAGGTACAAATGCTGCTGTCGGGGATAGACTTTTGGAGAGTCCATAAACCGGTAACCAATAACCAAATACGATAAAAAAAACAAAAAAGCTATTTACAATGATCGCTTAATCTGATAGAATTCCTGTATGGAACGGGTAGTTGGATTAAGCGGTGAGACCATGGCATATATCAACAGGCTGGAACAAGAAAACCGCCAACTCGGCAAACTCAAAGATACCCTTGAAGATAAGATAAGCCAGTATGAACAGAAAGTAACGAAGCTTGAGCAGGACAACCAGCATCTGGCAGAAAAACTACGGATAGCGCTGTTCCGGCAATTCGGGAAAGCAACGGAACGGTTTATCGGGGAAGGACAGCAGCTGCTATTCGGGACCAAGGAACAAGTTGAAAGCAAAGAAGAAACGAGGGAAGAAAAGGGGGAAGCGGTAAAGGGGTACCGCCGTTGCGCCCGTGGCCGGAAACCGATAAATCCAAACATTCCCCGGGAAGTAATAACGCTTGATATAGACGAAGCGGACAAACACTGCGCCTGTGGACATGAGATGGAGTGTATCGGGGAAGACGTGAGCGAACGGCTGGTGATAATACCCGAACAGATATATGTGGAACAAATACACAAAAAGAAATATGCCTGCAAACACTGCGAAGGGAGCGAAGACGAAGATCAGCCGGCGGTAAGAACGGCGAAAACGCCGGGGAACATCCTGGCCGGAAGCATAGCGACGGCGTGCCTTTTAAGCTACATATTCGTCAGGAAATACGCCGATCACATGCCGTTTTATCGACAGGAAGCGGGATTTGAGCGGATAGGAGTGGAAATATCCCGCCAGGATATGAGTAATTGGCAATTGAAAATATATAAGAAAATAGAACTGCTGTTGAACCTGCTGAAGGAACACCTTAAGACTGGAGAAGTACTGCAAATAGACGAGACGCCGATGGAGGTCATGAGGGAAGCGGGCAGAGAGAACACCAGCAAGTCCTATATGTGGTTTACCCTCGGGGGGCCGCCAGGTCAGAAAGTGATGTGGTATGAATATCACCCAAGCCGCGCCAGTGAAAGTATTATACCCATACTCGAAGGATTTCACGGGTTTTTACAAACCGATGGATGGCAAAGCTATAACACCGCGCTCAAACACTATACGGATATAACCCACGTAGGCTGTTGGGCTCACACAAGACGGAAGTTTTTCGAGGCGATGAAGGCGGCCCGTGAGGGAGGAAGCAAGACCGGGGGAAACGCAGAAACGGCCTTATCGTATATCAAGGGACTATACACGGTAGAGCAGAACCTGCGGGAAAAGCAGAGAAAGGGAGTAATAACCCCCAAGGAATTCCTTGAAGAGCGGGAATGGCGATGCACACCGATACTCTCAGGGTTTCACCGTTGGCTTGAAGCCAAATCGACTCAAATACTGCCGAGCTCCGCCCTTGGCAAGGCGATACACTATACGCTTAACCAATGGCCGAACCTAAAAAACTATCTGTGTCATGAAGAACTCACGCCTGATAACAACGGGGCGGAACGGGGAATCAGGCCCTTTGTGATGGGGAGAAAAAACTGGGTCATGTCAGGCTCGCCAGAGGGCGCCCGAAGTTCCTGCGCTCTGTATTCCCTGATTGAGACCGCTAAAGCCAATGGACTGAACCCCTATGAATATCTCACTACCGTTTTTGTGTGGATTGCCGACCATGGCGATTCCGGTGACTGGCAGTCTATCCTCCCCTGGAACCTCAACTAAATCTTTATGCCGGGGATATATTTGACGGTTACCCTGGTTCGCCCCCTTTAGCGGCCTTTCCCTCCTCCGTTTTGTGATCATCTCCGTCTTTGCCCGCACCCCGGCCATTCTCTCCACCGCCATCATGGGAGATTCCATGATCCGGGGGAACTGGATTTTGTTTGCCGCGATTTTTGGAATTACCGCGGTAATCAGCCTCCTGGGCTTCCGTTTCAAAAACCACGTAATTAATAGGTTGAAAAAATAACAGCAGCGCGTCAAATGTATAAATATGCAATATTTTGATTTTTATTGAATAAATATTCTAAAAAATAGGGATTTACATTTATTAAGAGGCGTTTTTGTAGGATTAGTGCTTTTCGGATTGTTTTTCTAAAATTTTTGCTAAACCAAG
>JAITNM010000281.1 GCA_031290475.1 Treponema sp.
ATAAACGCTCAATTGACAAAAATACGGTCTTGGGGTAGATTTGAACTTCGGGTATAAGCGGACGTCATATAACGGTATTATCCAAGCTTCCCAAGCTTGTGACGCGGGTTCGACTCCCGTCGTCCGCTCTAAGGACCTGGCGCTGTAAGTCATTACAGGATAATGATTTGCCGGGTAAGGACCGCTGGGTCCAGATAGAAAAATAACGAAACAAAAGGCAGTGTGCGCGTATCGTGCATTTATTTTCCCAAACAGGAGAATACTGCCATGTCCAGGTTGTCACGAGCCTACAATGTGTAGAGGCGAAAAGATTCTAATACATTCGTCCTGACGATAAACCACACCAGCGGACTACCCGCCAGCGTATGCGGCCACCGGACATCCTTGAAGAATGGGAAATGAAAAAGCTCTTTGAACCGGGGATAATATCGGACGCCCTGGACCGCGCCCTTGCCGCGGACATGCTATGGGCAGGGCTGCGCCGGGGGGAAATCTATGGATTGAAACCGGAGGACTTGAACTGGAAGATCCCCCGGATCATTATCCGCAATGCCTGGCAGCGGTACGATTCCCCAAAAGCCCGGAGTCTGGGGGATCCGAAATGGCATAAGGTCAGGGAGATACCCTTCCCGGTCCAGCTCCAGACAGCCATAAAAGAATTATGGGAAGCCAATGGCGAACATGAATTTGTCTTTACCGATAAGGAAGGCAAGCTGCCAGGGGCAAACAACTGCCGGCGCTGGCTTCCCCGATGGATAAAGGCCGCCGGAATTGATCTGGGCGGCCGGGACATCGTACCCTACGGCAGCCGGCATTCCCTGGTATCGGCCCTTGAGAAAGACGAGGCCCCCCGGCAGATACAGGAAATGCTCGGGCACTCGGATTGGAAGACGACCCGCCGATACCTGCACGATACCGCCGGCCATATCAATAAAATGGGCCGGAAAATTGATGATATAGGAAGCAAGGAAGCCCAGCCCTAGGACAAAGCCCCGGAATTCGGCCAAAAAACAAGCTAATACGTAACAACCGGATAGACGAAATCAAATAAATTTTACGATTTTTTCAATTAAAGCATGAAACGGCCGGACTCGTCCGTCTCGGTCCCTTTTTAGATTCCACCGCAGCCGAAACCGCCCTCCGGATCATGTCCATTTCCTTGTCGTCAAAATGGACCATGCCCCGGCTCCGGACGTGATTTTTACCCGCTCATAGAAATCCATATTTTAATTTATGGCACATTGCAAAAAAATATCGTCTACCGGAATTTTAAACCGCCTGGACTGATTGAGCAAGGCAGTTATTCCTATACAATGGTATGTTCCCCTTATATAAATCGTAAAGCCTGCGACCCTGGCTGAATCCGTAAATTCAAAAGTAATGTCATAACTACTGGCGGACACCTTGCTCAATTTCCATGTTTTTCTTGTAAAAACGCCCTTCGTGAAAAGGGCATTTATAACGCAATCTGCGTCAAGAAAATCATTCATTACGCAGCCTCGACGATTTTATATTCGATGCTTAACGTAACACTGTCCGGTATTTTATCGCGTAATGCGGCATAAACCGCCTCGGCTTCCTGTTTGGCCTTTTCGTAAATGATATCTTTTAGGTAATCGTCCATGGTTTCTTTTATGGCCGTTACCCAAAGACGATCCAGGTTATGGCTGATGTCCCTTTTGGTCCTGGATAGCACTACCTCTATTTTTCGGTATTCACGCCAGTAATCCTCCATAACAGGAGTATCGACCACTTCTATCAGTTCTTCATGCCCCCGGCGTTTCATCATAATTTCCATGACATAATTGGCCGTAAGCCGGGCCAGGGTTTGCGCGGATTCCTCTACGGAACTACCAACAGAATCAAGTATAAGCTCCAGATTAGTAGATTCAAACTGGCCGGAACCGGTTTTATTTACAAGAAAGTGAGTATGAGGAATATTCCAGGGAAAGCCAGGGGTTTCAAATATGATCTTGCCAATGGCAACAAAATGTTTATTTTCCATATAAAATTCCTCCTTCTCTAAGTATAAAACCATCTAACCATGAAAATGGTTTCAAGAGATAAAATGCCGGGAAAAGCCCTTTAAAAAGTAGAAAATTTTATGATGTTTTGGCTTCGTGGTATCCATATCCTAAATATACCCCTATCCCTCACTTCTAGCAAGCCCCACCATTGACAGCCGAATTTTCCACTGGTAAAATAGTGCTGTGAAAGAATTTATTGAGAAAGCATTGGCAGGGGTGATGCGGCGATGACTTCTATTGAACGACTCAACGCCCGTTTGGCAGGAAAGCCGGTGGATAAGATCCCCAATATGAATATTTTTATGACCATCATAGCCAGGGAAGCTGGGGCGTCTTACCGTGAATATGTGCAGAATTACCAAAAGCTTGTTGAGGGGAACCTTATTTGTATTGAAAAATACGGTGTTGACAGCGTAAGCGTTATCTCCGATCCCATGCGGGAAGCTTCCGCCTTCGGCGCCGAATTGGTCTTCCCCGAAAACGGCGTGCCCTATGCGGCAAAGCCCCTTATTATGGATAATTTTGATCTTTCGGCGCTTAAACGCTTTGATCCACAGGAGAGCGAGCGGACCCTGGATCGCCTTAAGGGCTGCGAACTGCTCCGCCAACGGGTGGGAAAGGATTATCCGGTCATAGGCTGGCTTGAGGGCTGCATAGCCGAAGCGGCGGACTTACGGGGTCTTAATGAACTCTTGGTGGATCTTGCCATGGGCGAAGAATACCTTGATGAGCTATTCCCTCTTATTTTGGAACAGCAAAAACGCTTTGCCAAGGCCCAGCTTGAAGCGGGTGCGGATTTTATCGGCGTGGGGAATGCCGCCGCCTCCCTTATCGGGCCGGAATTGTATAAAAAGTACGGCCTTCCATGGGATAGGGAAATCACCGGTTATATCCACGAAAACGGCGGCCGGGTAAAGCTCCACATCTGCGGAAACATCAGTTCTCTGCTGGAACTGATCGTTCAGGTGGAGCCGGACATACTTGACGTTGACTGGATGGTGGACTTCGGCAGAGCCGCCGCCCTGTTTGCGGGAACAAAAACCGCCGTTTCGGGCAACGTTAATCCGGTGGCGGTGGTGATGCAGGGCAGTCCCAAAACGGTGGAAGACGGCATTAAGCGCTGCATAGCGCAGGGGACTTCCACAACCCTCATTGCCGGGGGCTGCGAGATCCCCGCTGCGGCGCCGGATGAAAACCTCCTCCTTATGGACAGGCTGCTTTATTTTGGGAGCATGGAATAATTCCCTTATAATCTTTCCATGAATAATATGGCGCAAAAAGGAAAACAGGTAACTTTAAAAGATATTGCCGATGCCTTGGGGTTATCGATTAATACCATATCATGCGCGCTCAAAGATCGTAATGGCATTGCCCCTGAAACAGTAAAGAAGGTTAAAGAAAAGGCGGAAGCACTTGGTTATATTCCCAATAGCATAGCCAGTTCTATGCGTACCGGTTTTACCAAAACCATCGCTATTATTTTAGGCGATATTGCTAATGCCTATTTTGCTATTATGGTCAAAGAGCTGGAACGGAATATACGGAATGAGGGATATACAGCCATTATTCTGGTGACGGACGAAGACGCCGAGTTGGAAAATCAGGCCATTCAGACCGCTGTTTCAAAAAATGTTGATGGAATATTTCTTTTTCCGACATGCCGTACCGACGCCGGGGTAAACCTGATGCGGAAAGTGGGTATGCCCTTTATTTTGATCGGCCGCCGTTTTCGTGATTCAAAGATGGATTATATCGTCAGTGATGATGTTTACGGCGGTTATCTTGCGGCCCAATACCTGTTGAACAAGGGGCACAAGAAAATTTTTCATTTTTCCGGACCCGACTATGTTTCCAGCGCCTTTGAACGCAAACAGGGTTATCTGAGAGCAATAAAAGAAGCCGGTTTGCCCTTCAAGGATGATTGGATCCTTCCCTGCGATATTACAGCGGGAGATGACGCAGATACTCTAATTCGCAGCATATTAACAGAAAGATTGGAATGCGGGGCTTTTTTTACCTATAACGATATTATCGCTTTCCGTATTATCCGCATTGCCCGTCAGATGAATATCAGAATCCCTGATATTGTGGGCTATGATAATGTTCAGTCAAAAATAGATTTTGGCTTTGATCTTCCCTCTGTTAATATTCATAAAACATTAATGGCGGAAAAGGCGGTTTCGTGCCTTTTTGCGCATATACGTCATCACCAGGAAAACGAGGAATATTTGAATGAAATTGTTCCGGTTGATTTGATATTGGAACA
>JAITNM010000284.1 GCA_031290475.1 Treponema sp.
CGGGTGGATTCAAGCTGTATGTCGCTGCGCAGCATTGGTGTGTCTACCGAACCGGGACTTATGGAATTCACCCGGATATTGTATTTCGCCAGCTCCCAGGCTATAGCCCGGGTAAAGGCAATAATGGCGCCCTTGGTAGAACCGTAGATGGCGTGCTCGGTCTGGCCCACGTGCCCTGAAACTGAACCCATGTTAACAATGGCGCCCCGTTTCTGCTTTTTCATAATCGGCATTACGTATTTTGTAAAAAGAAAATGGCCGCCTACGTTGATGTGGGTCACATTTACAAAATCTTCCCAAGTGGTATCTTCCAGGGGCTTTACAATGACAATGCCGGCATTGCAGTTTAACACGTCCACCCTGCCCCATTTGTTTTCCACTTGTCCCACCATGGTTTTCACGTCGTTTTCCAAACCTACATCGCCCTGGAAATCAATACATTCCACGCCGAGCTTGCATACCTCATCGCCTACATTGTGTATTCCCTTGCCCCGGGCAATAATTGCCACGTTGTAGCCTTCCCTGGCAAATTTTATCGCCGCAGCCCGGCCTATGCCCACCGATGCTCCGGTAACAATCGCAACTTTCCTGTCTGTCATCATTCCCTCCTACTTCTTAAGGCCGGTGAGTTCACGGGCGATCTGGGGCGTAGCCACTTCCCGTCCCAAGGAGCGGGAGATATCCGCTATTTCCTTAACCAATTCGTGGGTCGCAGCGATCTTGCCGTTCTGCAAATACGGCCAGTCTTCGGTACCCACACGAACATTATCGCCGTGGGTAATCGCCGCCACAAGAATATCCATCTGTTCTTCACACATGATGCTCACGGTAATAACGCTGTTTTCCGGCATAAGGCTCTTGCGGTAGAGGTACTCCTTTACGGTGGGAGGCGACCAGGTGCCGCCGGGCCAGCCCAGGAAGAACGTAGTGATATAGGGCGGGTCCAGGAGGCCTTTCTTGATAAGCTGATTCAGGTTCCAAATGGACCCGGGATGCCAGATCTCCCATTCGGGCTTTACCCCGTATTTGCGGCAGGCAACGGCGTATTCTTCCAGTTCGGCAAGGGGATGCACCATGTCGCAGAGCACTTCCGCGAAGGCTTCCGCGTGATGGTTCGCAATAATTGACACCATGTCGGATTTCTGTTCAAAAAGCTCTATCCGTTCCTTGAGGGGAATACTGGACATGCCGCTCTGGATGATAATATCCGACTTGGCCCGCACTCCGTTAATTACCTCTGACCACTGGCCTTCCGCGTGGGTATGCAGTACCGAAGCTCCGGCCTCCCGGCAGCGTACCGTTTCCTCAATAATTTCCGGCGCTTTCTTCGGGTACTCAACTTTGGGATTGAGCCAACAGATATTCGGCGTGGCCACAATAACAAGGGGATTCCTTTTCTTCATCTTAATTTAAACTCCTTCTCTTCCCGAAATAATTTCGGGGTATTTACTTTTCATTTGACCAGCCGCTTGTTCAAAGGAACGGCGGCAATAAGTCCCTTCAGTACATCAATACTGCGTTCAGCATCGGCCAGCTTTTCAATTTCTACCGTTTCTACAGGACGCCCCTGCTCCGCAGAAAGATAACCGGCTAGAATATCCGTAACCGAATGCATAGCCTCTTCCGGACTGAACTCAGGTTCACGGCTTTCAAGTATGCAACGGGCGAAATGTTCATCCTCCTCGCGGAGGGAAATATTGTAATATTCCGGAAAAGGACCATGCCTAATGTCAGGCTCCAACCACTTCTGCTGCTTGTCCCCCATGCGTTCATCAAAAGAACAAAACCGCACCGGCTTTACCCAGTCGTGATTCTCAAGAATGCTTCCCCTGGTACCAAAAATCTCCAGAGTGTTATAGGGAAGGGTGATTTGCGAAAAACTAACCATAATATCAGCAATAGCATCATTTTCAAAGTAGGCAATAGCAACAGCGTTATCCTCCGTTTTACCGGGAACATTAAATGCCTGCTTGGCAAGATTGGCAATAACCTTTGTACATCTGAAACCGAGTATATATTCAATGACGGCAAACTTGTGAGCCGCCATATCCATAAAAGAACCACCTCCGGCCTTTAAGGGATCACCCTTCCAGGAATTTGGGTCTGACAGACTTTCAAGCTCGTTAACCCCTTCGTATCCGCGGATCATCAGCACGTCGCCGATAAGCCCCTGCTGAACAACATCATGCATATAAATATGGGCAGGAAGAAAACGATGATTTTCGGCGATCATGAATTTTATTTTTGCATCATGGCAGATCTTAATCATACGGCGGCAGGCTTCGACGGTAGTAGCCATAGGCTTTTCGCAGAGGATATGCTTGCCTGCTTTTGCACACCGGGTAACAATCTCCTCATGGTTCACATGAGGCGCCATTACCAAGACAGCATCAATATCGGCGCCGAGAAGTTCATCCAGGCCTGCGCAGGGTTTCATAACTCCGTCTTTATATTCAGCGACCGCCTGTTTTGCTTTTTCAAAATTGTGATTATATACCGCCGTATAACTGATATATTCCGAGCCTTTGTCTGCAACGCTATGAAAATGCCATGCGTTACCAGCGCCGATAATACCAAATTTGACCTTGTTCATCCGTTCTCTTCCTGATTGTTACCGATGGTTCCAAGGCCGGCTATTCCAATACGAAGACCGTTCATTTTCTTGTTCCTCAAACCCGCATAATATGTTTAGGCATGGTAGTCATCTTGCGACAGCCGTCTTTGGTAACCACGTAACAGTCTTCCACACCGATAAGCGCCCCGTTAAAGGGCTCCCAGGCCTCAATCTCGAATATCATGTTTTCCTCAAAAGGCCGGTCAAGGGCGCCCAGAGCGCCAAAAATGTGCTGGTCCTCGCACTGGAGGCCGATTGAATGGCCGATGGAGAAGGCGATGCCGCTGGGCATCTGCTTCTTGTACCAGGCCAGGGCTTCCTCACTCAGGGCCTTCATGTTAACCCCGGGCTTGATCCGCTCTTCATAGTAATGCTGATAGTCCAGAAGCCCTTGAATGAGTTTGTCCGCCTCGGGAGGCGCCTCGCCTACCACCACTTCCTGGTTGATATCGGCCACATAGCCCTTGTAAATACCACCAAAGTCCAAGCGCACAATCTCTCCCTTTTTCACCGCCCGGCCGGTACCCGGCGCTTCCGGGTCCGAGTCGCCGATGGTCATGGTCAGGTGATCCCAGTCGTCGGCGCCGTGCTTGATAAGGGATTCCTTGGCTATTTTGAGAAGTTCAAGATCCGTAACCCCCACTTTAACCGCAGCGATAGTATCCTTCAGAGCAGCTTCGGTAATGTCCGCCGCTTTTTGAAGGTATTCGATTTCTTTCAGCGTTTTAAGGAGCCGCATATCCAGAAAGGCCCTGTCAGCGCTGACTACGTTCATATTACTCTTTTCACCGATCAGGACATCAACGAGGAATTTGGGCGCTGTAGATTCAATACCAACCCGCTTACCTATGAGCCCCCAATGGCGGATCTTTGAAGCCAAAGCAAGAGCCACTTCCCCCTGGCTTTCTATGCCCACTGTATCAGTAAACCAGCTGAAACGGCTTGCGCTTTTAAAAACATTCCAGTGAATCAGGGCGCCATCCCCCTCGCGAAGTATCATAGCTAAATTCGGATACTGATTGTTCAGGGCAAGCAATATAGGGTTATCCGCACTATGCAACAGGGGAAGACCAGAGAGGTAATAAACATTCACAGGAGAAGCGGCGATGAGAAGATCCAGATTGTACTTTTCCATTATGGCGGCGGCTCTTTTTTTATTGTACCCCAAGGGCTCCACCACGTTAACCTTGGGAAGATGTTTATTTATAGGGATAGCCGGCGCCAGGCGTTCAAGGATCTCTATTGTCCGTTCATCATCCGCCATTCTTTCAACTTCAGCCGTTTCCACGGGACGGCCTTCTATGACAGAAAGGTAACCTGCCAAATTGGCGGTAATAGTATTCATGGACTGTTCGGGTGTAAATTCGGGGTCCCGATTCTCCAGAATACACCGGGCAAAATGTTTATCCGTTTCCCGGACCGAAACAGTGTAGTATTCGGGATAAGCCGCATGTTCTATCTTTGGTTCCACCCATTTTTGCTGCTTATCCCCCATGCGTTCATCAAAAGAACAGAAGCGTACCGGATTCGGCCAATCGTGATTCTCAAAGATGCTTCCCTTAGTTCCGAAGATCTCCATGCTGTTATAAGGCGTAGTCATTTGGGTAAAACTCACCATCACATCCGCAATGGCGCCATTTTCGTAGCAACCAATGGCTACTGCATTGTCTTCAGCTTTCTCCGGAAGATAGACCTGCTGCTTAGCAAGCCCTGCGGTTACCTTGGTGCATTTGGAGCCAATGATATATTCAATGGTCGCCCATTTATGGACACCCATATCCATTAGGCATCCACCGCCGGCCTTTATAGGATCACCTTTCCAGAAACCGCTCCGCAGCATACCGGAAATTTCGTTAACCCCTTCGTAAGCCCTAACCATAAGTATGTCACCAATAAGGCCCTGCGCAACAATATCGTGCATGTACACATGAACCGGAATAAAACGATGATTTTCGGCAACCATCAGTTTAACCCCGGCCTCCTTGCATGCTTTGATCATCTGACGGCAACCTTCCACCGTAGTGGCCATGGGCTTTTCGCAGAGCACATGTTTCCCCGCCTTAGCCGCCTTAACCACCATCTCCACATGATACTCATGAGGAACCATGACCAGAACAGCGTCAATGTCCGAAACGAGCATTTCATCCAGAGTTTCGTATGGGATCATCACCCCATCTCTGTAACGGAGGGCCATTTTCTTGGCATTCTGAAAGTCCCTGTCGTAAATTGCAGTATAGGCAATAATATCCGAACCACGATCACCATTACTGTGGAAATTAAAAGCCAATCCGCCGCCAATAACCCCAAATTTTACCTTACCCGTGTAATTCATCTTTTTCTGGGCTTCTTTGAGGGAATTCACATCCCGTTTGATAAATAAGTCGAGGAAAAGCTCAAAAACCCGCTGAAAAGCCATGGCGTCATTCCGGGGGCCGGTATACTTAATATCCCCCGCCATCTGGGCAACGCCGGAAAAGACGTTCCCGGCAATAATATCCAATACAGTTTTTATTGAAATAACAAAAATTACCGTCGGTTTTTCCGCCGGCCCTGCATAGGTTTCACAAAATCCATTGAGAAAGGCAATAGAATAAACCTCGCCATCCAGATTGAACTGAAAATAATAGGCCATATCACGCATTTCATAACGTATTTCCTCAGAGCTATTACAAATTTGAGCAAAAAAAGCAAAACCCTCCTTCAGATCTCCCGCCTTTATTTCTCCATTTCTGAATTTTATCTGAAACTGCTGATATAACTTTTCATCCACTGAAGTCCGTCTACCGGCTAGTAATTCCATACAACTTCTCCATAAAATCAATTTAAAATAGATCGAATTGGTAAGCTAAGTTTGCCAATCATATATTCAGTAATTTTATAATCTAAATTCCAATCTGTCAACAAAATTTTCTATTCTCCTCCTAATTTCTTCAGGCCGGTGAGTTCACAGACAATCTGGGACGTACCGTTTCCTGGGAGCCTGTCGGACTTGTGGATTTTTGCACCAAAACTGACGCAAAAATCCCCGGTTTATGGGCTCCCTTACGCGTCAGGTCGTCCTGAGACGGCCCCACAGTTTTTCTGTTTTCTGACCGGTCACGGTTTCCAGATCCGCCTTTTCCGTATCCGAGAAAACCGCCCCAATACCCTGGGTTTTAAACCGTTCAATGGCGTTCTTAACCGTATCAAACCGCTTGTTGTTCAGCGTATACCGCAGGGCAAAGAAAATAACCAGCGCCTGGAAGATTATGGGTACGAACACTATCATGCTTCTGATGGCCCAAACTACAGAAGAACTGTTGTACTGACTATAATCAACGGCCCCCAGGGTCTTGAGGAAATTGTACTCCTCCTGGTTAAACCCGGCTATCTGGAGCCCAATTCCGATTATCAGAATTGCAAGACCGCTGGAACATTTGTAAATAAATGTAGTAAAACCGCTGTAAAGACCTTCGAGCCGTTTGGTGGTCATAAGTTCGCCCACATCATAGAGATCCGACAGCATGCTCCAGGTACACAGATTACCCGCGGCCGGGCCAACGGCAACAAAGACGCCTATAATACACAAGGCCCAGAGGGGGGTGTTTGGGGTAAAGAAAAAGAACACAATGCAGGTGAGCGCCCAGACGGGCATGGCGATAAACAGGGGGAAGCGCTTGCCCTTTTTGCCCGCGATTTTTCCCGCCAGGGCCATATAAAATATCTGGAACACCAGCAGTATCCCCATCACCAGGGCGTAGTATTGGTACTTCATAAGCACAATGTCTACAAAGAACACAAACAAGGCCAGTACGAGATCGATGGTAACCTGAACGAAAATAAAAATGCCCAAAAAAGACCTGTAGGTTTTGTTACGGAACATGTCCGCCCAGTCCCGGGGACCGATATGGGTCTTGACCGCGGCAAACTGGAGATTTTCCCAGGTACCCAGGAAGGTGAGCAGCCACACAATAAAAAAGATACCGCCAAAAATCACGCCCATAGCCGCATACCCGCCCTTCTGGGCCGGGCCGTTTTCAGGGCTGCCCAGGGCGCTGATCAGTACCGAAGGGAGGACCGC
>JAITNM010000146.1 GCA_031290475.1 Treponema sp.
AGACGGCCAGTTCTTGGCGTCTTCCCCGGGGGAGAGTACATGGATTGGTATGTCATTGCCCGAGGCAATAACCCTGGCGATATACTCAGTATGGGTATCGCAGACCAGGAGCGTCTTTACTATAGTTTTTTCGGCGGCGACAGTATTTCTGATAGCGTCAAGGACGGGAATATCCTGTTGAAAAAATACCCGGGATTCCGCCCCGCCGAAATTAAAATGATATTCCCTGTTTTTCATTTAATCAGCGCTTTCCTAGCACCAGGCTGGAAAGGTAGATCGGTTCTTTTGTGAATTTTCCAGGCGCGGGAGGATTACCGGGCGCCGGGACAGTTTCAGAATAAACTTCCAGGGTTTTCATTTCCGAAAACGCCTTGTACTCCGGGCAGGTTTCTTGAATTTTTGACAGATCTGCGGGAATATCGGCTGTTTTGAAAAAAGTCAAACCATAATGCAGGCATGAATGCTCCACGATGAATTCAAGATCGCTTATCCCCATAAGTATGACTGCGGTGATTTTTTTACTTTTTGCCTGTAAGACGGCCTCATCTATTTTTTCTTTATAGAAGACTACATTTTTAATGGTCCGCTTAAAATAACGGTAGCTTCGGTGGACAATTTCATTGGCCCCTTCCAGGGTTATGGCGTACCGGATATTCCGGCTGTTCAATTTTTTTATGATGATCCAGCCTTTTTTTGCCATCCGTTTAAGGATTGAGTTCGTCATCCCCAGGGAAGTTCCCGCTATCCGGGCCAGATCCCGCTGGCGGAGAGGGGACTGTTGTTCTGATGAATCGTAAATATTTTCCAGGATGAGGAATTCAGTATCAATAGGATCGTAATTCATGCTATATATGGAGGCGTATAATTTATAGCGCGCTATATGTAGCGCCATCCTCAAATATAAAGGGCATATCCCCGATTAGGCGCTTAACGCTTGTTTCTGTCCCTTTGCGGAGGCGCTTAAAACATAAGCTGACACATCCGGTATGGTTTAGGCCGCCGAAACACGCTCTAATATACCGCACGATTTGTTCATTATATGAACAACATACTAAACTAATAGAGGAAATATATCAATATCGTATCGAAGCTTGGCGAGTTAATCGGTTAATTCCAAAATACAATATTCAATAAAATTGAGCATTTTCGCCCGGAGCATAGGATGCGGGTTGTCCAGGGGGGAAAGCGAGTCCTCCCAGAGCTCCAAAAAATGGGCGGCATCCCGTTTATCCAGGGGGAGCTGTTTCCCGGTAAGAAAAGTTTCGCTATTTTGGTCTCTGATAACCGTTTCTCCGGTAAAAACCACCCGTATATCGCTCAGGATGTTTTTCTGATACCGGACCGCAAAAACCATAACTCCGGCCTGTTGTCCCGCAAACGGATCCTTAAACTTTTTATACCGGGAGTAATTCCAGGGCTCCAAAGGCATACGGATCCTGGTGAGGAGTTCCTGCGGATTAACCGGCGGAGGGCCCGGCAGGGAGGAAAAGCGGGGTGCGGAAATCCACCGGATCGCCTGGGCGGTACGGAGTTCGTACCGGGCGTCTAAGGCTATGAGCGGGGCCGCCGCGTCAAGCCGTTTGAGGGGATAAGAGATGTGGCCCCCCAGGGTGATTATATTACGTACCTGGGGACCGGCTATCTCGCGCAAGGCCTGGGTAAAGGCCGCGGGGACGATTTTCCCCAGGTTAATGATTTCATTTAAAGTGACCATGGCGCCGATTTCGAGGTACCTTTCGGTTCTGGTGATCCGGTGAAGCTCATCCAGCTCTTCCAGGGAGATGATATGAGAAGGGTAGTCGAGTTTGTAGTTGCTGCCCTGGTAGCGCCCGGCTCCGGTTCCCCCCGCATAGATGACTGCCTGGGGGAAACGGTTCCAGGTAGTAAAGAGTTCCTGGAGCGTTACGGGGAAGAATATTTGGCTCTCGGTTTCCCTATTTCCTGTTTTACGCGCCCCGTCCATACAATCTCCGTTGTCTTATTTCCGCGGTGGCCAGGACCCCGGCTACCAGGCTTTCAGGCTCGGTACACCGGCATCTTACCCCGTCGAAGGCAGCCAGTATTTCTTTCCTGGCTGGCCGGGGGGTCTTTTCCAGAAGGGCCTCGGCGGCGAGTATTTTCCCCGTATCACAGTACCCGCAGCAGTCTACCCGCTCTTGTTCAAAACCTGCCATAATATCGTGGTATTCATCGGTTTGGGAAAAGCCCTCAATAGTGATAATTTCCCGGTTACGGACGCTGAATGCGGGGATCACACAGGAAGGGGAGGCCTTCCCGTCAAGAAGGACGAAACACGCTCCGCAGTGTCCGGTAAGACAGCCCATTTTTGCCCCCGTTAGACTGAAGGTGTTACGCAAGAGGTCGATTAACCGGGTAAAGGCCGCAGTACGAACCGTCACATCCTCCCCGTTCAGAATAAATTTGACAATCATGGTAAGACACGCTCCGCGTTTTTTGGTCTTCCCGCGTCCCAGACATCCTGGGGGATAAGGGGAAGCTCCGTAAAGGGGTGGTCCACCGCCTGGGAAACGGCCTGGACATAGGCCGCGGGGACACAGTTAAAGGCCACTTCACCTATGCCCTTAGGAGGGGCCGTATCGTTCCAAATAAAGTCAACATTTATAGGGGGAATGTCCTGGGGGTTCGGAAGGTCATAAGCGGTAAACTGCCGGTCCGGGATACACCCTTCCTGGTAGAAAAGTTTTTCCTGGGAAGCCCAGCCCAATGCCTGGATTACCGAAAACCTGACGGCGCGCCAAGCCTGCCTTTGGGAGAGGATCTTCCCCCCGTCTATACCCATCCATACTCCCCGGATTCTGGGGATAAATTCCATTGGATCGATCTCTACTTCCACAACCGAAACGCCCCAGCCCGCGTGTAACAGGGCGTTTTGGTCGATTGAAATTGGGGCTGAGGGCTCTAAAGTATCCGGCGCCGCCACTGCCGTATTACGTTCAGCCAAGTCCCCGGGGGGCCGCGATGGAACCTTCCAGGAAGGGACTCTGACGGGCTTGGAGGAGCGGCGTACCGTGATCGGCAGGGGGGCCCGGAAGCGCTGTTTGCGGATAGCCCCGGCGGCGAGTTCCACAAGCCTGGTGACGGCGGTGACATTCCGGGACGAGACCGCGGGCCCGGAATCGGGAGCCGTATCGGTAGTGCCGGAGAGTACCCGGATATTGGCCGGCTCAATGGCGAGGATTTCCGCGGTTATAGTCTTCCAAATGGCGATATACTCATTGTTTGAAGAGATCGCGCTGGTCCTGATATCCAAGGTCCCGTCTTTGCCCAGGGTTAATTCCACCGAATAGAGCCCTTTATCGGTTCCAACATTGAAAAGCCCGGTATTCTGGTATCCCATGGCGATGCCGATTCCCCGGAGCGGTTCGTGTTTATCCGCCCCCCCGTGGTTACGGCGGTATATCCGGAGGTTCTCATACGACGCCCATTTACGGTAATAATCCCCCATGGCGGCGGCGGTATCAAGCATTTTTTGGGGAAAAAACGGATTCCCCAGGGAAGCGCCGATAGCCAGGGGTTTTTTCTGATTCAGGGTATTTTCCTTCCGCCATTCGAGGGGATCAAGACGGAGGGTATCAATTATCAGGGCGGCGTGGCGTTCCGCCGCAAAAAAGCCCTGGGACATGCCAAAGCCCGCAAAGGGCCCTGCGGGGGGGAGGTTCGTCCCCAGGGCGACGGCGTTTATTTTTATGTTTCCCTGTTTAAAACTTCCCGCCGCGCCCAGGCAGCACTGGTCCAGTATTTCATCCGCAAATGCCCGGTATGCCCCCATATTTACCCGGATGTTGATTTCTGTGGCCAAAAGCTGGCCCTTTTCCCCCAGGGCGCTTCGGAGCTGAATTGCGCTTTGATTTCGCTTTGGGGAATAGAGAAAGTCTTCGTACCGGGAGAGCATGAGTTTTACCGGTTTCCTGGTGATAAATGCCCCCAGGGCGGCATGACAGGCAATTACCGAGGGGTACCAGATCTTTCCGTCCAGGTGTACGCCTATACAGGAAGGTTTTACCACAACCAGATTGGGGGCAATCCCCAGAACTTCCGCCACAGAACGTCTTACCTGGAAAGGCCATTGGGTGGCGGTATGGACGATAATTTTCCCTTTCATCGAAGAATTCGCCATCAATTCAACCTGGGCGCCTAACGGTTCGGAGTAGAGGTGCTCCTGAATTTCAGTACGGTACGTCCCTTCGATGATTTTGGCCCCGTCGCTAAAGGCCTTATCAGCATCCCCAATGGTGATGTTCCGCCGGGCAATAATGTTGTCTTCTTCCAGGGAAGCTTCTTCAAGGCCGAAGACAGGCGTTCCGGGCTCGGTGATTACCCGGCATTGCTCCCCCAGGGATTCCAGGATCTGCCGGTCCGGCCCGAAAAGCAGCGCCACCGGTTCGCCAATATAGGAGACAGCTTCCGCCGCCAATACCGGCACGTTTAACCCGGTAAGCTGATTTTTACCGGGAATGTCACCTGAGCGGATTAGGGTATACCCATCGGGAAGGGGAGGACATTCTACGGAATTAAGACGGCCCTTTGGTATAGGGGAACGTATTGTCAGGCCGTAGAGGGCGCCGGGTATTTCAATGTCGTCAACAAATTGGAGTGTATCTCCCACGCTTGCCTGTACTCCTCATTTTTATCGGGCCGTTTCGCCGCATATACTTCCCAGAGCATCAATTACCCGTTCAACCTGGGAAGAAGTCATCCCCGGCCATATAGGAAGTGAAATAACCTTCTTAAAGTTTTTCAGGGATTCAGGAAAATCTTCCGCTTCCAACCCATAGCATTTTTTATAATAGGGCATGATATGGAGGGGGATAAAGTGCACCGATACCCCGATACCCTTTTCCTTTAGTTTATCGATAAAGGTATCCCGGTCAATAGTCAGGGTTTCACTTTTAATACCCAGGGGGTAGAGGTGCCGCGCATCGCCGGCGCCGCTTGGAGGAATTGTAAGATGGGGATTATCCCGAAAAGCTTCGTCGTATTGCGCCGCAATACGTTTCCGCATTTCGAAAAGTTCCCAGGCGCGCTGTAACTGGATACGGCCTATGGCGGCCAATATATCGGGCAGGTTGTACTTGTATCCCGGTTCAACTATTTCATAATACCAGGAAGCCCTATTGTCGGTGTAGCGGTTCCATACCGTCCGGTCTATGCCGTGGAGCCGCATTATGGAAATCCGTTTGGCAATATCCGGATCCCCGGTAACCACCATCCCGCCTTCTCCTGTGGTGATGGTTTTGGTGGCATAAAACGAAAATACCCCCGCATCGCCGATTGCGCCGGCAAAACGCCCGTCCCCAAGAAGGGAGGGGAACGCGTGGGCCGCGTCTTCAATGACCCGTACCCCGCGGCGCCTGCAGATTTCCATAATCCTCCCCATGTCGCAGGGCAGGCCGCCGTAATGAACCGGAAGGGCCGCTTTAGGTTTTCCCCGGGGGCCAAAGCCCGTATCCCGGCTGTTTTTGCGGGGCGGATAGGCGGGAAGCCCCCGGGAAAGCCGGTCTATGGTACGTTCCAGGGCATTCGGATCCAGATGAAAAGTACCCGGCGCGGTATCTACAAAGGCTACATCGGCTTTAAGGTAACGGACAACTTCCGCGGTGGAGGCAAAGGTAAAAGAAGGGACCAGGACCACATCGCCGGGCCCTATTCCGGAGGCTTCAAGGGCCAGGTGGAGTCCAGAAGTGGCGGAGTTTACGGCAAAGGATTGCAATTCCGCTTGAGGGGAATTCCGGACAGGGCCCCACAAAAAGGCTGAAAATTCCTTTTCAAAGGCCAGCGCTTCCTTGCCGGTGGTAAGCCACCCGGAACGGAGCACCCTGAGCACCGCTTCTTCTTCTTGGGTTCCCATGTAGGGGAGGGCAAAGGGAATGTCATTATCAGCCATGGACAGCCGCCGGTTCCCGGCGCGGGGCTTTCTTTGCGTCCGCCGGCATAATGAGGCTGGGGATGGCGTCTTTCAGGATCTTCCGCAGCAAATCGCTGTCCCGGTACTTTTCCGCCCGGGAGGCGTCAAAACGGCAGACGGGCCGTAGTTTTTCCGTCAATTCAGCAAGGTCCAGGGAATACGGGGATTTCCGTTCAATCCTGAGTATTCTGCCGTGCTCAGTCTTTACGGGGTTTTCATCCCCGGCCCACAGCTGCTCATCAAGCCGTTCCCCGGCCCGGAGCCCTATATATTCAATCTTTATGTCCTTTTCAGGTTCAAAACCGTAGAAACGGATCATCTGTTCCGCCATTTCTTTGATTTTTACCGGTTCTCCCATATCCAGGAGGTAGAGGTTGCCGTTTGCCCCGACGCCGCCGGCCTTGAGCACCAGAGAGCAGGCTTCCGGGATAGTCATAAACCAGCGCCGCATTTCCGCTGAAGTAACCGTAACGGGGCCGCCTTTCTCGATCTGTTTCTGAAAGAGAGGCATGATGGAGCCCCGGGAACCCAGCACATTGCCGAACCTTACTACCATAAAATTAACCGGGTTTCCGTTGTTCTTTGCCGCTTCTTCCAAAATCACCCGTTCGCACAGATACTTGGAAATTCCATAGACCGATACCGGCTCCACCGCTTTATCGGTGGTGATAAGCACAAAACGCTTTACGGCGGACCCCTGGCCCGCGTGCTTCCGGGCGGCGTTTGCCAGATTAATCGTCCCAAAAAAGTTATTGTCTATAGCGGCGACGGGATTTTCTTCCATCATAGGGACATGCTTATAGGCCGCGGCATGGAAGATCACGTCGGCTTTTAGTTTTCCAATGATGTAATCAATATAATTCGCGTCTTTGAGATCCCCAATGATGGGTATCAGGGTTGCCTTCTCGCCAACCCCTTCCTCTTGCAGAAGGTGAAGTTCCCGGTCGATCTGGTATATTGAATTTTCCCCGTGTCCGAAAAGGTAGAGCCGTGACGCCCCTCCGGAAAGGAGCTGCCGGCAGAGTTCGCTGCCGATGGATCCCCCCGCGCCGGTCACCAGGACCCGCTTGCCCCGCAGATACGCCAGGCTCTGCTTCAAATTCACCGCCACAGGCGTACGGCCCAGCAGATCCTGGGGGTCGATGGAGCGGGTCTGTATCAGGTGGGCGTCTCCTTCGATGATTTGGGAGATCCCGGGCAGAATACGGATCTTTTCGAAGCCCGCTTTTTTCAAAATTCCGTAGAGCTCTATCAGGTATTCTCTGGCGGCGCCGGGAATGGCGATAACAGCCTCATCCGCGGGGTTCATCCTGAGGAGTTGGGCTACATCGCGGATAGGGCCTAATACGGGGATACCGTCTATGCGGCGGCCGATTTTTGCGGGATCGTCGTCCAGAAAGGCGACAACTTCCCCGAATATGGCCTTGCGCTTGATTTCTTTAGCCAGGGTAAGGCCCGCAAACCCCGCTCCGATGATATAAAGACGTCCGGTTTTTGGTGTGATCATATTTTTCCGGAAGCCAAGCGGACGTACTACTTCCCTAGTATTGATGCAGGTTCAATAACCTCAATAGCCAGGTCGATAGAAAAGGAATCGTCGTAGAGATCCAGCTTGATCTTCGCTCTCCCCTTTCTTTTATCGACCTTTACAATCCTTCCCTCAAGCCCCAGCATGGGGCCGTCCATCACCACTACACGGGAATTTTCGTTAAAGTAGACCTTGGACTTCCCTGCCACAGGGCCCACTTTTTTGATAAAGTGAAGTACCAGCTCTAAATCCTTATTCTTGAGTTCCACGATATTTTGATTGGATTTTAAAAACCGGAAAAACCCGTCGGTTCTGCGAAATTCCCAATGGTAGTTCATGATGCTGTCTTCTTCGTCCAGCTCCAGAAAAATATAGCCCGGAAAGATACCTTTTTTCCTGGAAACGATGACCCCCCGTCTTCGTTCGTCGATAACGCGTTGGGGGAAGAATATTTCCGGGGTGAAATCAGGATGGAGGGCTTTGAAAAGGCCCATGTACTTTCCCTCGGCCCTGGTTTTAACTTGGATAGCGTAATATTTCATAGGAGAATAAACATTGTATCATACAAAGATCCTTTATGCCAGTGATCGCCGCGTATCTGCCAACGCGTATTTTCACTTATTGCTAAGGCCGGTCCGTTTTTTTTCCGATAGGAAAAAAGGAGGCTTGCTTTAAGCGCTTCGCGCTTAAAGTTCGATACGCGTATGCGGCAGGGCGCCGCGTGAAATTTGGAGGGTTCTATGAGTTTTACCAGAAGGTTCTTTATTTTTATTGGGGTCTCTTTTTTTACGGTTATTCCGCTTTCCGCCCATACAGTTTCTTTTATGGTGGTAGAAACGGGACTTCAAAAGGACCTGCCGGCAGCGCAATCTTCCAATTTATGGGAAAGCGGCCTGCTGGATGTTTTCTTCGATTCCGGCCACATCGTCAGCAATTCCCCGATTATGCGGCTTCCGGTAAAGCCGGCCAAGCGGCTCCCCGATGAAGCGGGAAGCAGCTTTAACGAAGCCAAGTCCGGCGGGGCGGATTATTTTGTCCTGGCCCTCCTGGACTACCAGGGCGCCGGGGATATGAGTCATCCTAAGCCCAAGCAGATATCCCTCAGGGTATTCAAGGTGAATCCCTACAGATTTATCGCGGAAGAGCAGTTTTCAAGCAAGGGAAATAACCCTGTGGCGGAAGAATTAAACGCCGCAAAAGAAGCGGCAAAAACGATTATTCAGCATATTAAGTAGGGGAATAAAAGGAAAGGCAGAATATGAAAAAATTCGGGCTTTTTGGCTTAGTGCTGTTAGTCCCGCTCTTAATTATGGGAGCTTCCGTATGGGAAGGGGCCGGCGCGGTGAGCCTTAACGGCGAACTTCCGGATGAAGGCTACTATGTGGCCACTAAATCATTTCCCCGGAACACCGTGGTGGATGTAACCAACCTTGAAACCGGTCAAACCATAAGGGTCATTGTAGCGGCCTCCATGGACTCTCCGGGACTTTTGGCCGTCCTTTCCAGGGATGCCGCCGGGGCCATAGGGCTTCATTCCCGTTCCATAGGACGCATCCGTATGTCCATGCCTTCGGATCCGGTGGCTTTTTCCCGGTTTACCGATGAAGTTAATTCTTCCGGGGATCCGGATTTTGATCCCATGGCCCGAATTGCCGCCGCGGACGCCGCGGGAATTTCGCCGAAACAGTACGGCGATCCCCGTTCTGAAGCTTTATCCCGTGAGAATTCAGCCGCCGATACCCAGGGTAAGCCGCCGGAGAAACCCGGGGCGGAAGCCAAAAAAAATGTTCCCGAAAAGGAAAAAAGTATTCCGCCCAATCCCGCGGCGCAGGATCTGATCGTGGATCTTCCGGGGAATGAAAGTCCTCCTGCCGGGAAAGATTCCGCCGCGTCCGGGGAAAAGTACGGCTATACCCCGGCGCCCAATGTAGTGGAAGGTTATCTGCCCGCAACCCCGGCAGCCCCGCCGGCCGCCGCAACCCCGCCGCCGCCTCCTCCGGCGCCGAAAAAAGAAGCGGCGGTCCAACAGACGCCGCCTCGTAGGGAACCTGCCTCTGAAAAGCCGGCGGTGGAAATACAGCCCCCGGTTCAGGCCCCGGCCCAAGCGGCCCTCGTCCCTGCCGAACAACGCCCCCCCCTGTCTTCCCCTGCGGGATTGCCCAATGACGCGGAGATTGCGCCTCTCTCGGAAAATCCTGCGAATTTTTATGATGAAAGTGACTCTATAAACGAAGATCTTATTATTCCTTCACTGGACAGTTATTATTCCGGAAATCCGGTCCAGGAGGCAACCGCATACCCCGCATACCCCGCAGAACCGGTGCTTGAGCCGGTGATTCCTTCAATCGGCCCAAGAAAAGCCGGGCCCGAGACGGTCTCCGCCCCTGACCCTGAATCGCCCGTACCCAGGGCAACCGTGAAACCGCCTGCTCAAACAGCAGGACCGGTTCCCCATGCGACTACGGCGCCGCCGGACGCCGCTCTTCCTCCGGGATCTTCCGCCGGCAGGGACCTGGCCTTTACCGTTCCCCGGATCAGCAAGCTTGAAAGGGGTAAGTACTACCTTCAACTGGGCGCCTATAGCCTGCCGGAACTGGTAGAAAATGAGCTTTCAAAAATCAGCACCGTCTATCCTCTGGTAGTCCAGGAGGAGGGGAGGGGGGGGAAACAGATCTACCGCATCCTCATTGGTCCGGTGAATCCCGGAGAAAGCGGCGCCCTGCTCCAGCGTTTTAAAGGCTCGGGCTACCGTGATGCCTTTATCCGTAAAGAAGGCTAAAGAGCATACAAAGCCTCCGCCGGCAGATTCTTTATCATCACCCTTACTGTTTTTTTGCGGCCAAAAGACAGCTTTTCCACTGCCAGTTCACCGGGCCGCTTTTTGCCCGTTCATTGATAATATTCCGGATTTCAAAAAAATCCTTTTCCCCGGTTTCTTTCTGTATCCGCCTTCCCCAGCTTGAGTGTTCAGGATCAAACCACGAGAGGATGTCCCTTTCGGTGATAAGCCGCTCTTCCTTCTGTTCAAGTATTTCAAATTCGGTTTGAAAGCCCGCTCCCGTAAAAGCGCTGGCCAATAGTTCCGTCTCCCAATTCCACCATTCCGCCTTTGCCGCTTTGCCCGCAGAAACGCCCTTCTCCGTGAAAAAGGCCTCTTCCGCCAGAAACAGCTTTTCCGCGAGTTTGTGCGGGGCGCCGCATTCTTCCCGGATGATCCGGGAAAGACGTTCGCCCGAACGGGGCGGCGACTGGAGAACAACCATATCTCCCCCGGTGGAAAGAAGGGCCATACCCTGCCGGGCGTATTCCGCGAATGCTTCGGCGGCCTTCGTTTCGGCGCCGAAACCCCGTCTCCAGGGTTCCCGGGTAAAGATATGATCAAACCGGGAGGTATTAAACAGTTTTTCCGTTTCAGGAGGGGCGGGGATCCCCTTCCGGGAATCTACGGCGATTTGGGGCTTTTCTGTTTCGTCCAGGGTCGAGGCAAAACGGAGCAGGGCTTCCCGGGCGGCCTCGGTATCCACCAGGGCGGCGGAGAGTCCCTCAGGGGCACGGCGCAGGCATTCCCAGAGGAGGAGCCCGTCGTTAGCTTCGGTAACAAGTATCCTGTCGTGCCTGTTGATGGAAGAGGAAGCAAAAATCGCATCCCGGTCTTTCAGGAGTAAGGCGCTCCGGCCCGATTCAAGACGTTTAAACCAGCCTTCCCTTCCCTTGGAGACCGCGGACCAGGTGAGGTATTCCCCTTCCGCCGCGGCATTTTCCGTTTCTCCCAGGATTACCGCCGCCTGGATCTCCCGCTTTTTTATAACCTCTTCCCGGATCTTGCCTTCATACCCCACGATGCTGGGACTGTAGAAAACCTTTCCCCGCAGAGCGCTGGGAAGGTACTGCTGCGCCGCCCAATGGTCACGGTACGCGTGGGGGTAAATGTAGCCGTCGCCGTGACCGAAACTTTCGGCGTCCCTGCTTGCGTCCCGGAGGTGATTGGGGACCTCGGCGTCTTCTTTTTCAACCGCCCCCAGGGCATCAAAAAATGTCATAGCCGAATTGGATTTCGGCGCGGTAGCCAGGTAGAGGCAGGCATGGGCCAGGGGGAAGTTTCCTTCAGGAAAACCAATACGGTCAAAAGCTTCGGCGCAGGAAATCACCACCTGTAAGGCATAGGGGTCCGCAAGGCCCACATCTTCGCTTGCCAGGATTATCATGCGGCGGAAGATAAAGCTTGGATCTTCCCCGGCGCGTACCATCTTTGCAAGCCAATAGAGGGCCGCATCGGGATCGCTTCCCCTGACGCTTTTAATGAAGGCGCTGATAGTGTCAAAGTGGTAATCACCGTCCCGGTCGTAGAGCACCGCCCGCTTCTGGATACTTTCTTCGGCGGCCTCAAAGCCCACCGTTATTTCCGTTCCCTTTTCAGGGGGCCATTGGGCAGGGGTGGTTTCCACCGCCAGTTCCAATGCGTTGAGCAGACTCCGGGCATCGCCGCCCGATACCTCAACCAGGTGCTCCAGGGCGCCCTCCTCAAAGGACACCTTCCATTGTCCGTAACCCCGTTTCTCGTCCGTAAGAGCCCGTTCGGCTGTTTTTTTTAAATCCTCCGGAGAAAGTGATTTAAGCTGAAAAATACGGCTCCGGCTTACCAGGGCCCGGTTTACTTCAAAAAAAGGATTTTCAGTCGTAGCGCCGATGAGGATCACCGTACCGTTTTCCACCCATGGGAGAAGGGCATCCTGCTGGGCCTTGTTCCACCGGTGCACCTCGTCAACAAAAAGAATAGTTCTTCTGCCGTAAAGACGGCGCCGTTCATCGGAACGGTCAATCGCCTCCCTGATATCCTTTATGCCCGAAAGCACCGCGTTGAGGCTTTCAAAATAGGCCCTGGTAGTATTGGCGATTACCCGGGCAAGGCTCGTTTTGCCTGTCCCGGGGGGCCCGTAAAAAATAATTGATGAGAGTCTGTCTGCCTGGATGGCGCGCCTGAGGAGCCGTCCGGGACCGACAATATGATCCTGGCCTATTACGTCGTCCAGGGTCTGCGGACGCATCCTGTCCGCCAGGGGACCTTCGCTTTGGAGGGCCCCGCCGGCTGTAAAGAGATCACTCAAAGGTTTCCCTAATCCTCCAGGTTCCAAACCTTCTGCCGGCAGGACCAAAGGGCGTTTTGTTGGGTAGAAGCAAATATCGGACGGTCTCTGGAACCATCGCCATAGGTTTCCTGTGGAACCTGATAGATGCTCGTAACGTAGTGCCTTCCTAAAGAGGTCGCGTAGGTGGCATTTTTTTCAACCGTAACATTCGGTTCCTCAAGCGCGTAGAAATATCCATCCCCGGCGGGGAGGGGCATTTCCCAGTAGCCATAGCTATTATAATCAATATCGCTGCCCTTCCTCCCTAAAAGCAGCCGGAAGTTTTCAGAGGTTTCCGCGGCGCCGTCCGGGTTGGTCCAGAACGACAAAGCCCCGGAAAACCGCATATTGCCGTAATATTCCGTAATTATTTTTAGACCCGTCCCATCATCGGTTATTTTGCAAAAAGTCCCGTCCATAGAAACCATGACCATCGTAGGGGTATCATTATTAAGGGGGTCGTTATACGATAAAAAAGCGGTAAAGGTTCCCTCATCACTGGTTCCCGCAACAGGATTACTCAACAACGTATCAACAGAGTCGGAGGCAAATACCCCGGCGTCGGCAATTGAAATAAAATACCTGCTTCCGTAGAATCCTGCCCCGGAAACAATACCGCTGCTACTGGAGAGTGATTCAAAACTATTCATATTTTCCGCGGCGTATGCGATAGAATAGCTGCTTCCGCTGGCCACTCCGGCAAAAACCGTATCGCCGGCGCCGTATATGGACTGAAAATCCGGATAATCGGTCGCATTGCCCATATCTTCCCAATCCGAAGAGGGCCTGTTGGGATCATAACGGTAAATGCTGTTATCCCTTAGTTTTGAGCTTTTAGAAGTGAGAACATATAAATAGTTATTGGTAACGGCTAATTCCAGAATCTTTATTCCGGGAGGCTGGTTGTCGTGTTTTCCCCAACTCCCGTCAGCCGTACCGGCGTCGTAGTACTCATAGAGGGCGCCGCTGGCCACATAAATATGCCCCCGGCACTCCACAATCCTGCTCGGCCCCCCGTCTATCTTCGGGTCCTTGAGTTTTATCTCACTTTCAATTTGATAAAAAATATCGCTTTGAGCGCAGGAGAAAAACAAACCTAATGATAAAATTACCGTCATAATAATGGGTGAATGTTTTTTCATCTTTGTTGTCCTAAAAATGGAAACGAACCGTAAGGCTCAGTTCCAGGAAATTAGCGTACCGGTTATGCTCAGATCCCTCTGTCTTGGGCCATTGGGGCACCCACCACCACGCGCCATTCAGTCCGAATGACCAGTCGTTGTTAAAACGGAAATAAAAGGACGCCTCGGGTTTTAAGACAAGGCCGAAATATCCCACATTGTTGCTGTACGCCTGGGGCATCATCCCCACTAAGAGGGAAAGGGGAAATTCAAAACGGGACAAGAGAAACTGATACCCGGCCTTGACGCCTATGGGAACCATGTAAAACATATTCTGTGCCAGGGTACTGTTCATACTCCCCTGGACTTCCGCGCCCAGGAATATAGCCGGGGAAATAAAATACAAAAACCCCAAAGAACCGGTACCGCCGATATGAATATTACCGACCGGGTAATTGGGGGCGTATACCTCATTGGCGTTGTTAAAAAAGAGGACCGGAAAAAGCGCGCCCAGGGACAGGACAAAAGCCTTATCTCCCGCCGCATAAAGGCCCTGGGGCGGTCCAATCCAGTCGTCTTCAACGGGGATTCCATCTCCTTCTCCTCCGGCCTCTTCATCTTCAGATTCATCCTGGGCGGCGGCGGAAAAGACCGTACCCAGTAAAAATAGTATCATAAAAAGGGCAAACCCCCTTCGAATTACCATGACAACCTCTTTATTGAGCCCAATCAATGTCAGACCCCAACTAAACCGAACATAAAGCTACAAAGCACCCGGCTTTATAGACTGTGACATTATTTACAACAACCGGTCAAGCCGGAGGGTTACCGTTAAAAACGGCCGCCGTTCTCAATGTTTAGATATTGCAAAAGGATGGGATACTTGGTCAATAATTCCCCGTATCGCTCCAGTTCTTCGAGCCTGATGTGCAGATTTGTTTTTCGGATTGCCGCATCTGAAATCACCGGCCCAATAAGCTCATGCTGTTTTTTAATATAATCCTCATAGAGCTCCCGGGCCGAGTTGTAAAGAACGAAATCGGGGTATTTTACCACCAGTAAATTTATATGGAGGTCTTCAATGTCCGGAAAGGCGGCAAGGGCTTCTTCCCTGACGCCGTCCCAGGAACCCTTTTTTAAAAGTGATTCCAGCTCTTTTTGGGTCTCGCCATAAGAGGAAAGACGGCGGTTAAAAAAATATTCGAGTTCTCCCGCCAGGGCATTTTCCTGTTTTGTCAAATCTTCCTGGTTTGCAATACCCCATTTTTCCACCAGGGAAGGAAGGGAAGCGGGTTTAAGGGAGAATGAAAAGGAACCGGATGCCTCCCAGGAAAAATCCGCATTTGTTGAAGCAAAATTTTTGTATATATCCCCGGAGGGAAGGGTATTTGAGATACGAAGGGACCGTTCCGGATGGTTCAGGGAAAAAACCGATATAACCGCGTTGGTAGGGATAAGCTTATACCAGATCCAGCGGAATTCCCCGTCCTGAATTACCCTGGAATCGATCCCATGGGTCTTGGAACGCATCACCCCAAAGGCCCCAAGGGGCACCTTCAACTGGGCCCAGCCGAAAAAAAAGCCCGTTCCCCCTAAACCCAGGAGGATAATAACAAATAGTAGGAAACCGCCTGTTTTTTTCATATTACTCTCCCGATATAGTATAATAAGTAGATGAATAAATCACAACCTCGTAGCATGAGACGTAAACCGCTCATTCTCTTGCTGATAAAACGCTTCTCGATCTTTTTCTCTCTTATGACCCTTCTCTCGATTTTTCTTTACAGTTTGGGGACTATCCAGGAATTTACCGATTTTACCCAGCTTTTTCTGCTCCGGGAGACTGCCCTGTTCAGCCTCATTTCCGGGTGTGTGGCGGCCTATGGTTTTTTTTTGAACGTTTTTTTCTTTTTTTGGAGGGGAAGGCTTGCGTACCGGGGGCTTGTTTTTGAAGCCCGGCGGAGGGTCCGTTTTTTAATCAGCGCGTTTTTTTATATTGTTTTAGCTCCTTTGAGTTTTTTTGTTTCATTTGCCTTTGATTTTATTCTAACCCTTACCGGAGGAAACATTAGTTGAAGAGGATCTACGCCCTGAGGGGAGCCTTTCAGTGCCGCAATGAAGAAGAGGACATTATCTTCCAAACTGCCGCCCTGTACGACCGGTTGCTGGTCCAGAACCATCTTGCGGAAGGGGACCTTGTCTCCCTGCTTTTTTCCGTTACCCCCGATCTGGACGCCCTGAACCCTGCCGCCGCCCTTCGCCGTTCCGGCAGAGGAGGGGACTTGGCCCTTTTTGTCCAGCAGGAACCGGTTTTCAAAGACAGCATGAAGGGGGTTATCCGCCTCCTCGTCCATTGCTACCTTGAGGAAGGGGCGGAACTCCGCCATGTATACCAAAACGGAGCCGAACTCCTCCGCCCCGACAGAACCGGCAATACCGCGGCCATACCGCATTAAAGAGCCATCTTTCGGAATCGAACCGAAGACCTCGAGATTACAAGTCACGTGCTCTGCCAACTGAGCTAAGATGGCTTATTTGGAACCAGATAAAATATAAGGATAAACCGCAGCCTTTCCCTAGGAGTTTGTCGGGCTTTAGCCCTTTTGATAAAGAATTTTGCGATTTATCGCAAAATTCTACCTTGCAAACTCCCAAAGGAGCCCATAAATCGGGGATTTTTGCGTTAATTTTGGCGCAAAAATCCACAAGTCCGACAGGCTCCTAGGAGGAAGGCTGGTAGGTAAAACTGGACAGACAAGGATTTGAACCTTGGAAGGCTGAGCCAACAGATTTACAGTCTGCCCCCTTTGACCACTCGGGAATCTGTCCTGAATTATTTATTTTTACCCTATTTTTTTTAATTAATCAAGTAGCCTAAGGGCTATTTTTT
>JAITNM010000160.1 GCA_031290475.1 Treponema sp.
CTTCGTTTCGGATGCAATCGAGCATAAATCAGTGCTACTTTAATGTGGCATTTGCGCAATGAAATGAGCAAATGCATAGGGCAACGCTGATTAGCGTCAAGTTAATCAGCGTTGCCCTAAGGGATAGCGCGGTAAAAACGCGTTTCCCAAGGGGAGGTCTGATCCGAATGAAACTGTACAGCCGGAGACAGGTGATTTTCTTTTCTATTCTGAGCGGTCTCATCGTCATTTTATTTGGAGTGGGAATCGGGCTCTTGCCCATCGGAAAATCAGCGGACCAGGGAGAGGCCGTTCCGGTTTCCGGCAGCACGGAGGAGGAGCAAGATCCCTGGGAAACGGGGGATCCCCTGGAGGCGTTGAACCTGAGCCAGTCTCCCTACCCCAACACCCTGCAGCTCAATGCGGCGGATCTTACCGCCTATACCCTGGACGAGCGGGAAAATATCTCGGTCTATGAACGGCTTAACGAGGCGGTGGTAAACATCACCACCGAGACGGTGGCCATCAACTGGTTCCTGGAACCGGTACCCCAGAACGGGGGCTCAGGATCGGGCTCCATCATCGGCACCCAGGGCCATGTGCTCACCAACAACCACGTCATCGAGAACGCGTATAAGGTATTTATCAACCTGGCGGACGGGAGACAGGTTGAGGGCTCCGTCGTGGGCACGGACCCCGAAAATGATCTTGCGGTGCTGAAATTTGATCCTCCCCGGGGTATGCAGTTAAAAACCATACCCTTCGGCGACTCGTCGAACCTGCGGGTTGGACAAAAGGTGCTGGCTATCGGGAACCCCTTTGCCCTGGAACGCACCCTAACCGTGGGCATTGTCTCCGGTCTGGGCCGCCCAATCCAGACTTCCCGGCAGAACATCATCCGCGACATGATCCAGACCGACGCCTCGATTAATCCCGGCAATTCCGGCGGCCCCCTGCTCGACGCCCAGGGGAAGATGATCGGCATTAACACGATGATCTTCTCCCCTTCAGGCGGCTCGGTGGGTATCGGCTTTGCGGTACCGGTCAACACCGCCAAACGGGTGGTGGCGGAACTTATCGAACACGGCAAGGTCCGGCGGGGCTGGATTGACGCCTCAGTGGTCCAGATCTTCCCCGCCCTGGTGCGTTACGCCAATCTACCGGTGAACGCCGGACTCCTCGTATCCAGGACCAAGCGGAACGGTCTTGCGGAACAGGCGGGGATCCGCCAGGGTTCCGAGCCTGTACGCTATGGCTCCAGCGTCATTTACCTTGGGGGGGATATTCTTACCAGGGTGGACGGCATGAAGGTTGAAACCCTGGCGGATCTCTACTCCGCCCTGGAGGACAACAAGCCCGGACAGAAAGTGGCGGTAGAGTTACTGCGGAGCGGGAAAGCGGTCAAGCTGGAGGTAACCCTGGCGGACCGGGAAGAGGTGCTGTCCCAGTAGTATTAGACAAGAGATATTTCCGCAGCCGGAGCAGGACTTCGCCGAAATTTACCGGTTTACCCACATGGTCGTCCATGCCCGCGGCGCGGCATTTTTCTACGTCTTCCCGGAACACATTGGCGGTCATGGCAATAATCGGAACAGGTTTGCTATTTGAATTTTTTTCCCATTCCCGGATCTGGCGGGTGGCTTCGTAACCGTCCATTTCAGGCATCTGGACATCCATGAAGATCATATTATATTTTTCATGGTTTTCGCAGTACTTGCGCAGGGCCACTGCGCCGTTTTCCGCAAAGTCCATTTCAACATTCGTGGGCTCAAGCAGGGCCTGTACAATCTCCCGGTTAATGTCCACATCTTCCGCCAGAAGCAGGCAGTGTCCCGAGAAATCATCTATTTCGCCGCCCGGCTCTTCTGTGGAAGCAGCCTCCTTACCGAGGCACTGGTTTATAAGGTCCGCCACCATGGAGGGGAAGAGGGGTTTGGAAAGGAACTTATCCACTCCCGCTTCCCTGGCTTCTTCCTCAATGCCCGATAGTTCCGCGGCGGAAATCATGGTTACCACCTGACGGAAGGGCGTCCCGCCTTCTCCGGCGTACAAATCCCCGCTTTTTATTCTCCGGGCAAGTTCAATGCCGTCCATACCGGGCATCTTCCAGTCAACAAAGTAGATGTCGTAGGGGCCGTTTTGCCTCATGAGGGGAAGGGCCTCTTCCGCCCCGGAAGCGGTATCGCAGGAGACGCCAAGACGGTCCGTTATATCTTTGAAATATTCCAGGAGTTCTTTATCATCATCAATCACAAGAACACGGATATTGCGCCAGTTCACCCCGGGGTTGAGCAGACTTTCCGTCTGTTCACTGCTTTCAGGAAGCGCAACCGTAAAGATAAAGGACGATCCCCTGCCCAGATCTGATTCTATCCAGATTCGCCCTCCCATCATCTCCACGATCCGCTTTGATATGGCAAGCCCGAGACCCGTCCCGCCGAAGTTGCGGGAAGTACTGTTATCGGCCTGCTGGAAGGAGTTGAAAAGTTTTGCCTGCTGTTCCCCGCTTATCCCAATTCCCGTATCCGTCACGGAGATTTTGATGATACAGCGGCCGTTTTCTTCTTTTTCCAGATTGGCATGGAGCTGGATTTGGCCTTCTATGGGGGTAAATTTCACCGCGTTCCCGAGCAGATTGGTGATCACCTGGGCAAGCCGCTGGTCGTCGCCTACGAAAAACCGGGGAATATTCCGGTCAATATGGACGGTAAAGTGCTGCTGTTTTTCATTTACCCTGAAGTAGATTACATTGGACACCTGTTGGAGTACTTTTTCAAAATTGAAAACCACTGAGGCCAGTTCAAGTTTTTCCGCCTCGATCTTGGACATATCCAGAATGTCGTTTATAACCCCTAAAAGATGGTTGGAAGCTTCTTCTATCCGTTTAAGACAGTAATCCTTTTTTTCCATATCCCGGGAAGATTTTGCGATAGTAGTCATACCGATAATCGCGTTCATGGGGGTGCGGATTTCGTGGCTCATGTTCGCCAAAAATTCGCCCTTTGCCTTGGAAGCGGCCTCGGCGGCGAACTTGGCTTCCATTACCGGGGTAATATCCGTAATGTCGATAAACGCGCCGGTAGTTCTGCCGGAAAATTTAGAGAATACGATCTTGAAGTATCGCTTTACGCCGTTTATGCTGAGTTCCCTGGTAGTCTCGTAGTAGCTCTTCTCCAGGTCCAAAATCTGGCTTATCATCCTCTTTACTTCAATATCATGGAACAGATCGATAAGGGGTCTGCCTATGGCGGTCTCAGGATCTTCCACGGAGGCCAGGCTCGCCAGGGGCTTGCTGATATAGGTCACCCGGTTCATCTCATCCACCAGGGCAATGATATTCAGTGTTGCCGAGAACAGGTTGGCAAACGCATCCTGGGCCTTACTGGCGCTGTCGTTTTTTTCAGTGGCAAAATTGACAAGGGCGTAAATCAGTACCGTAGAGAACGCAAACAGCCCCCAATAAACGGCAATATCATTAAAACCGGCGGTCCAATCTTCGCTCCCCACGGGAAGGACGACAAACACAAAGAGCGCGGTGACGGCGTTTTCCATGAGGAGGAGGCTGCCCAGGGATTTCCGGTTTAGGTACATTGCCCCGATGGTAGAAATACTAAGGGCGGCCATGAAGAAATACGTAAAACTCTGGATAGAAAGCGAGGTGGCCAGCAGATCGAGAAAGAGCAGGGCGGGCATGAGGAAGGACGGGTTCATCCGCTTCATTCTTGAGGATAAAACCAGAACCGTAACGGCTATAATAAAGAGCGGGACAATCAGGGAAAACACCCACAATGTGTCACGGACAGAAAGACTGTAAACACGGAACCATCCAAAAAACAGGATCGTGACGCAGGCCAGGACATTGGCAATTCTGGTATATCGCATATCGTAGTCTCTGCCGCTGTTACCCATGGGGGGAATATCTCCTCTTGTACGGCAATCCGTCTACGGCCACAAAATTAACCGCTCCCGGCACTATTTCCGCAGTCAGATGGGTATCAAAAAAGACTTCCCCGTCAAGGCTGACCAAAAGAGGTATAGGAGAAGTAATGGTTATTTTCTTAACCTGTTTATGCGTAAATACGGCAGGGTACTTATAAAATTTCCCCTGGAGATAGGAAAGAATGTACCTGGTCACATACAGAAAAGCGCCGCTTTTCATATAAATCACTTCCAGGAGGCCGTCGTCGGGCAGAGCCGAAGGGGAAGGAACTTTATTACCCCCGTAACACGGCCCATTGGCGATGTTGATTAAGGCGAATCTCCCCCGGAGTTCTTCCCCGTCCATGTTGATGGTGTACTCCTGGCGCCGAACCTTCTCATTCTGTAGCCCTATAATCCCGCCGGCCATATACATGAAGGACCCCATCCGGCGGAACCAGCTGATGGGCCTTTCAAAGGTTTGGTTAAGCTTCAGGGTGTGTACAAGGGATTCGGATTCCACCCCCACGGAACAGAAGTTCAGGGCGTAGTTGCTGCCGCAGTAAATAATGTCGGTTTTAACCGCCGGGGCGTTAACCTGCTTTTCCAGGTTTTTAAACAACCTGGCTTCCTTGTCCCCAAAGGCATAGATAAAATCGTTGGTTGTCCCATAAGGAACGGACGCAAGTTCAACATTGGGAAGCCCGACAATACCGTTAAGACAGTCAAAAAGAATGCCGTCCCCTCCAACGGCGTATACCCTGACTATCACGTCCTTGGGAATTTTATCCATAAATCGATTAATAATCCCGAAAGCCGACCGGGGATAACGGGAGATGAATATACAGTAATCTTCGTCCGAGTAACCGGCCCGGACAAAATAAGCGTGAATTTCCCGGGTGATCTTTCCGGTTCTGTCTATGTGAGTCTGCCGGGATGTGTTTCCCACGGAACGTACCGGCGGAGTCCATCTGAAAGACCGGGGATTTAGAATAAAAAGATGCTTCCGTTTGGGCTGACCCGCATTATCCAGAGAATTTGACATTCTGAACAGTATAATCTATTTGTAATTTTTTTTAAAGCTATAGACAGCAATTCAAAGTTATAACAAAAACATCCAAACGACGCCTTAAAAAATCCACTTGGGGGCCTGTCGGCCGAAAAAAATACGGGTCCTCCCGGTGGTCCCGCCCGTATTTTTTTCGCCGCCACCCTTCAAGTACGTTATTGAGGCGCCTTTTACGCTGGTTAATACTTTGAATTTGGGATTGTTGAATTCTATAGTAAAAACATGGCTGTTTTTAGATAGTCTCCAATCTACCGGCTTGGCAGTAGCTATAATAGCTGCTTTCGGTAAAAATCACATGGTCCATAAACCGGATCCCCAGCACATCCGCCGCCTTTTTCAGGCTACGGGTAACGGCGTCGTCTTCCGGGGAAGGGCTGCATTCCCCGGAAGGATGGTTGTGGGCGCAGGCAATAGCGCAGCTCCGATCCCCCAGGGGATCGGCGAAAACTTCCCGGGGATGTACCAGGGTACGATTTACCAAACCCACCGTCACCACCCGTACGGCCAGGACTTCGTGGGCGCCGTTGAGGGAGATAGAGAGAAACGTCTCCTGTTTCCGATCCGCATAATGACGGACTATTTGGTAAATATCCGTGGGGTGGGTAATCCTCATCCCGGCGATACCCCAGCGCCTCCTCCCAAATTCCAGCATGGCCACCACCGCGCCGGCCTTGGAAAAGCCGAGGCCCGTCAAACCTGCCAGTTCCTTTACCGCGGGGGTCTCCCGGTCCTGTTCCAGCCGCTTCAGGAGATCCGCGGCCAGGGCCGTCACATTTTTCCCCCGCACCCCTGTGTTGAGTACTATGGCCAAAAGCTCCTGATCCGAGAGGGCTTCGGGCCCGTACTTGATGAGGCGTTCCCGGGGACGTTCGTACGCGGGAAGATCCGGAGGCGCAAAGATCGCTTCCCGGGCGTACCCCCCGGCCTTTTCGTGAACTTCTTGTTGTTGAGACATACCGGTTCCGATTTTTCCAAGAGCCGGGCCAAAACTAAACGGGTTTTGGAACCGGCTCACCTTATTCTTTATGATATAATTAGGGGAATGTCTTGCGGTTTTGCTTTAATTAAATTGTATTTTCCTTGAAATAAATTACCGATAAACTAAACTGATATGCAAAAGTTGAACCTGTCCCGGGTAAAATTCTTTTTGGCCGTCCTCTTCCCCCTGGCCCTGCTCTACTCCTGCGCCACCGTTCCCGGCAAAGGCGGCGATCTTCCCCCTGAACGGCAAAAGCCCTCCCAACCCGCCGCAGCGCGGCAGCCGGCGGCCCCGGCCGAACGGCCCGACGGTTCCGCGCCCACGGAAACGGCGGCCATTACCCCCGCCAGGAGGGTCCCGCCGGAACAGCCGCCTATCCCGCCGTCGATTTACTATCTCCGGGGTTCAGGCAAGATCTCTCCCCGGGGACTTGCCGCCTTTTTTATGGAAACCAATCCCGGCGCCGATGCCCATTTTGTCGCCGCCCTGGTCCAATACTACCGGGAAGAAGCGGCCGCCGAGGGGATCAACCACGATATAGCCTTTGCCCAAATGTGCCTGGAAACCGGTTTTCTGCGTTACGGGGGACTGGTTACCCCGGAGATGAACAACTTTTGCGGCCTGGGCGCCATCGGCCCGGAACAGCCCGGGGCGATCTTCCCCAGTCCCCGGATCGGCGTCCGCGCCCACAGTCAACACCTCAAAGCCTACGCCACCGATGAACCCCTGCGCCGGGAACTGGTAGACCCCCGGTACCGCTACGTACGGTACGGCTCCGCCCCCACCATAGAGGGCCTGGCCGGAACCTGGGCGGTGGATAGGGAGTACGCGGTAAAAATACGGGGAATTCTGGAACGAATGTACGAGTTCACCGAGCCGGATAAGCCTGCCAGGTAGCGCAATTTTCTGTAAGAAGTACCGTTTTACGCCCTGGGTTTTTTTCCGAGCATCCGTATCCCCCCCGGGACAAGAAAAACCACACCGGCCAGAATTACTACCATAGCGCCCGAGGGAGTATCGAAAACCCAGCTTAGGGCGAGGCCGCCTGTGGAAAAAAAGGCGGAGAAAAGGGAACTCCAGAACATCATCTTTCCCAGATTGCGGGCAAAATAGCCCGCGGTGCCCGCAGGAAGGGTGAGCATGGCGATTACCATTACTATCCCTACAAAAGTTTGGAGCAATACAATTGCCGCCGCAGTAAAGACAAGGATGGCCAGGAACACTATATCTGTTCTTACCCCCCGGACCATGGCAAATTCCCCGTCAAACGCGGAAGCCTCAATCTGGGGGTAGAATTTCCAGGAGAGAAATACTGCCAGCACATCAAGTATCCCGAGGAGGAGGAGATCCCGGTTTGTGATGAGGAGTATGTTGCCGAAGAGGTAGGCCGAAGGATCGGTATAACCCGGGGTTTTGGCCATGAAGAGAACCCCTACGCTCATACCGATGGCCCAGATGGCGTTGATAACCGTATCTTCCCGCTGTTTTGCCTTGAGGGAAACTACACCGATAATGAAGGCCGAAAGGAAGGCAAAGATCAGGGCGCCTGCGATGGGCGGAAAATTCGGAATAATCCGGGAAGCCGAAAAGAAGAGGGCCATGCCTATGCCCCCCAGTACGGCGTGGGAGATTGCCCCGGCCAGGCTCGCAATACGCCGTACGGTGACGAGGGAACCGATACATCCGAAAAGCACGGACGAGAGGAGTCCCGCAAAGAGGGCGTTCCTGATAAAGGGGAAATCCGGGTTTATGAGGGCAGATAGAAATCCTGTCATTTCCGTCTTCCTATGGGGATAATCTTGTCTGTAAGACGGATGAGTTTTTCAATGTCATGGGTCACCATCAGAATAGTGGTTTTCCCCTTGAGTTTTTCCAGGGTTGATAAAAGCCGATCTTCACTATCCGCGTCCATGTTGGCAGTCGGTTCGTCCAGGATGAGCAGGCGCGGCCGGGAAGCAAGGGCCCTGGCAACCAGGACCCGCCGCCTTTGCCCTCCTGAAAGTTTTGCATAGGACCGGCCGGCTATGTCATCTATTTCCGCCTGCTCCAGGGCCTCTTTCACCGCAGCACGGTCTTCTCCGCTTCTTTTCCGGGACCAGGGCCGGAGCCTCCCCATTTTTACCACGTCCTCCGCCGGAATAGGGAACGCCTCGTCAAATGGGGCCTGCTGCGGCACATACCCTATTCCGCCCCGGGGGCTTGCGCCTCCTAATACCGTGACGGTTCCCCGCCGGGGCCTTTCAAGCCCCAGGAGCACTTTTAATACCGTGGTCTTTCCGGAGCCGTTTGGTCCCGCAAGGGCCGCGAATTCCCCCTCCCCCACTTCGAAACTCAAGTCTTCCAGCACATGATAATCGCCGTAGGAAAAATACACCCCCTCAAAGCGGACGGCGTATTGTAACGCAGTATTTCTGTCACTCATCCGCCGCTTTCCTCTTTTTGTCCGGCCGTTAAGGTCCCGTCCGTCCCGGCGGGATCTCCCTCCGGCGCCAGAGCCTCTCCCAGGAGGCGGATACCCTGAAGCCAATCGGGTGAAAGGGGGTCCATCTGTACCAGGCGGGCCCCTGCCGCCCGGGCAACCGCGGAAGCCGCCGTTACGGGAAACTGGGCCTGGATGAATATGGCGGCGGGTTTTTCCCGCCTGGCCTTTGCGATAAGCTCCGACAGCGGCCGGGGAGACGGTTCCTTCCCCCCGATCTCCACCGCCTCCTGGATAATGCCGAACTCATCCAGAAAATAACCAAAGGCCGGATGGTACACAAATACTGTCGTCCCCTTAAGAGGGGCAAGGAGAATTCTGAAGCGGTTAAATTCGTTTTCTATATCGGCAATGGTTTCTTCGTAGTTGGCCTGGTAGAAGTCCCGGTTTGCCCCGTCCAGTTCCGCAAGGGCATCCCTGACATGGCCCGCCATGATCCTGGCGGGCTCCTCCCCAAGCCACGTATGCCGGTCCCAGGAAAAATCTTCCCCCTCATGTTCTTCAAATCTATGGTTATGCTCTTCCAGGGACCGGAGTTTTACCCCCTCAGTACCGTTTACAATCTTCAAGTCCGGGAAAAGGGACGCTATCTTCGGGTAAAGGCTGATTTCAAATTCAGAACCTGACAGTATCCATATTTTTGATTGGGCCAGTTCCGCCATCTGCCGGGGTGTGGGCCCGTAATCATGGGGGTTCTGGCCAGGGCCTGTAAGGGTTACAATTCTCACCCGGCCGGAAGCGATGCGGCGGACGAACCAGTTTTGGGGAAGTATGCTCACGGTAATTACCGGCATCGGGGATTGTTCTTTTTTAACAGCCCGGGAACCCGGAGGAACTTTCGGGGCGGCGCAGGCGCCGAACATGAGCAGGGCAACTACAACCGGGAGAACGCATTGAACCGGCGCGGGATTTTTTATCACAGGCAAAAGTGTACTAAAAACGGGAGGACAGCGCAAGTTTCCCTGCCGCCATACGTTGAATTGCCGCATCCTTATTTCATCCTCTTAAGTTCTCTCAAGGTAATACCCGCCGAAAGCAATACTGCAAAGACGTCCGCAGCGGGCATGGCGGAAAAAACGCCCCATATTCCAAAGAAACGCGGCAGGATGAACAGCAGGGGTATGTAGAAAAGGATCTGCCGCGATAAACTGAGCACCGTTGCCTGTAGCGGCTTTCCTATAGACTGAAAAAAAGTTGACGAAATTATCTGGAAGGCGAGAGCCGGGAAGAACAGCGTGCAGATGCGCAGCGCCCTTCCCCCCATATCCATGAGCGGCCCCTCTTCGTTGCGAAACATGGCGATAAAAAACCGGGGGAAAAGCTGAAACAGGGCAAAGCCGAAGCACACAAGCACTGTTCCCCAGATCACCGCCCATTTGAACGCCTTTTTTGCGCGGCCGTATTTCCGCGCGCCGTAGTTATACCCGATGATAGGCTGTACGCCCTGGCTTATCCCCTGGACGGGCATGAATATGACAATCAGAATACTGTAGACAATTCCCATGGACGCAACAGCAATATCGCCGCCGTATCGAAAGAGGCTTCTGTTAAGCAGAATATTTACAAGGCCGATTGCCAGCTGCATCACAAAGGGGGCAAAACCTATAGCCAGAATTTGGAAGCAGACCGGCGCTTCAAGATGCATGGAGCGGACACGGAAGCGCAGAGAGGTCCAGCGGGAATTGAAGTAACCGATAACCCACACAAAGGAGATAAACTGGGAGATAATTGTCGCCCAGGCGGCGCCCGCCACGCCCCAGCCAAAACCGAAGATAAACACCGGATCAAGGATGATGTTTATCACCGCCCCGATGATCTGGGTGAGCATTGAAGTTCTGGGGCGCCCGTCGGAACGGATGAAATGATTTATGCCCGGTCCCATGGCGCTGAAAATACCGCCATAGAGGATTATCCTGAGATAGGTCTTTGCAAAAGGAAACACCGTTTCGCTTGCATTTAAGACATAGAGAAGTATTTCATCAAGATAAATAAAAGAAAAAACAATCACTACTCCGGGTATCAGGAAGAGAAGTACAAAGGCATGTCCCATTATCTTTTCAACCTGATCAGAGCGGCCTTCGCCGAGGCGTATTGAAAAAAGCGAATTCGCCCCTATACCAATTAACATAGAGGAAGCCATGAGGATCATCATAATGGGCATAATAAGACTGATGCCGGCAATACCCAGGGGATCAACTCCCTGCCCAACATAGATCCGGTCCACAATGTTGTAAATGGCGTTTACGAGCATTCCGATTATCGCGGGCATGGAAAAATCAAAGAGCAGTTTTCCAATACGTTCGGTCCCGATCCTGTCTGTAGCGGAGCTGGTGACAATTGTTGCGTTTACCTTACTCATAGTTCCATCACTATATACAACTATAAGCCTTTTAAACAGTCCGTCTCGACCGGCGGCGGCTTATGCTGTATAATTCAGTTTATGGAATGGTTTTTAGCCCAACACGTGGCGCTTCAGGCGCTTTTGGCAACTCTTTTTACCTACGGCGTCACCGCCCTTGGCGCGGGGACTGTCTTTTTCTTTAAGAGCATCAACCGCAAGGTGCTGGACGGGATGCTCGGTTTTGCCGCCGGCGTGATGATCGCCGCCAGTTTCTGGTCCCTCCTGGACCCGGCCATCGCCATGGCGGAAGCCGGCGGCGGACCGGCCTGGCTCCCCGCGCTCATCGGCTTTTTGGCGGGGGGCGCGTTCCTCGCCCTGGTGGACAAGGTCATGCCCCACCTCCACATCGAATACAACATAAAGGACGCCGAGGGCCCCAAGACGGGATTGGGCCGTTCCACCCTCCTCGTACTGGCCATCACCATCCACAACATCCCCGAAGGGCTTGCCGTGGGCGTGGGCTTCGGCGCCGCCGCGGCGGGCATTCCAGGCGCGGCCTTTGCCGGGGCGGTGAGCCTTGCCCTGGGCATCGGCCTCCAGAATTTCCCCGAAGGAGCGGCGGTTTCCATCCCCCTGCGTCGTGACGGCGCAAGCCGGGGCAAGGCGTTCTGGTACGGGCAGCTTTCCGGCGTGGTGGAACCTGTTGCCGGCGTCCTGGGCGCAGTATTGGTGTACTACATTCAGCCCATCCTGCCCTACGCCCTGGCCTTTGCCGCGGGGGCCATGATCTTCGTGGTGGCCGAAGAAGTGATCCCCGAGTCCCACGCGGAGGGCAACGATCACATTGCTACGGCCGGACTCTTCCTGGGCTTTGCCCTGATGATGGCCCTGGATGTGGGATTGGGGTGAAATAAGTTTTTCAATACAGGTCAATGATCACAAGCCTTCCCGTCCTACACCTCAAGCTGGATCAATTTCCCATACTGACGCTCTATCTTGTAGAGATCGTACACATAGCCTGAACCTTCCGAATACAAACCGGTTTCAATATCCTGTAATTTTTCAAAAACTTCCGAGGTGTAAAACCGATTCATCGCTTCGGCAAGCGTCGAGCCTGAGTCTTCCATAATGTAACCGATAATATCATGAACTATGTACTTAATTATCCATTGCTGCTGTTTAGTCATGGAAAACTCCCGTTCTTTGTAACAGCCCGGCCGCCTTTGCCGTATGGAACGAAATCTGATTGGTCAGCTTTTTCGCTTTCATTTGTTCTACCAGATATTCAATCGGGACAAGTCCGGTTACATACTGGTTAAAAATAAAGTTTAAATCGTCATTAGCAACAGGACCTTTGACAATATCATATTTACTATCACGGTTACTTTCCAAACCCTGTATACCGGTAACTTGGGGATTGCGATTATTGAGGATAAACCGCGCCCATTCTTCGCAGGGATTCTCAAACACCAATACCTTAAAGGAACTATCGGTAAATATGTTTTCATCAATAGTAAATGCGGTGACACAGGGATTTCCGCCATATCTGCGGACTGTACGAAGCGCCATCCGCCATGCCTGATCTTTTAATATGGTAGTATAGAATCCCCTGCCAAAGTCTTTGCAGGGACGGCATTTTTCCAAATCAACAGCGGAAATTTCTGTATTTGACCCGTGGTACACTATCATGTGATCGCACCTCCGTCTTTAAGGCAAATTCCCGTTAAAGCATCCATGGTATCATCAAACGGCAGGGTATGTTCTATGTCGTAATACTCATCCAAAAAACTTATACCGCCGAATTGCCGCAAATACAAAAACGCCTCCTTTTGCGAGAGGTTTTTCCGCTGCGCAAACTCATCAACACACATGACCATATACATAATTTTACTTTTGAACCTGCTATTCATATCTTTTATAATAATATAGGGCGCAACACAGGTCAATGATCACAAGCCCTGTATTGCCCTGCATGGATGTTCCGGTTATATTGTTCCCATGCTGACAAAACAGGAACTGCGTAAAATCATGAAGGGGCGTCTTTCTTCCCTGCCGGAGGAACGCTTTGCCACTGAAGGGAAAGAGGCGGCGAAAGGGCTCGTCAAAACCGAAGCCTGGGGACAATACCGGCGGGTCCTCCTCTTCCTCTCCATGGCCGGGGAAATCGGCATGGACGCCCTCCTCGCCCTGGCTTTTGAACACCGCAAGGACCTGTACCTCCCCAGGACCGAAGGGGAGGCGATGCGCTTTTACCGGGTGGATTCGCCCCAGGGCCGAATGGCCCAGGGCCCATGGACCACCGGGGCTTTCGGGATTCGGGAACCGGCGGACTGTTCTTCCGTCCGGCTTTTTCGGGGAGAAGACGGACCGGCCCTGGTGGTGACGCCGGGACTTGCCTTTGACAAGAAAGGGCGCCGCATGGGCCGCGGCGGGGGTTACTACGACAAATTTTTCGCCTCTCTGGACGGAAAGGGGGCGGCTTATTACTCCGTGGGTTTTTGCCTCGCCTCCCAGGTCATCGAAGAGGTCCCGGTAGACAGCCATGACAAACGGCTTGACGCCCTCTGCACGGCGGAGGGCTTTTGGAGTTTTTCGTGAGGGATCCACCCTGTGGCGCGGGGCAAGGGGGCCCCTGGATGTGGGATTGGGGCGAGAACTTCATTAGTAATTAGTGTCTGTCCATAAAGTCGGTTACTTTATGGACGACACTTGCATTTGCTCCCGTTTTGTACCAAAACGGTGCGCAAAATGCGGTTTTTAAGGAGGTCTGTCTATAATGTGTCC
>JAITNM010000300.1 GCA_031290475.1 Treponema sp.
AGCGGCTGCCGGTGACGCCGGTAGCGGCGGTAAAACCTATAAAAACCAGTGGCTCTTCCTGGGCGCCCGTTTAGGGCCTTCCCTGCGTTTCTATACCCCCTCGGGAGATACGGCGTTTACCGGAGGAGATACCTATGGTATCTCCATGGATGCGGGTATTCAGGCCAGCGTTCAAATTGCCGGGGCATTCAGCATTCAGGCTGAAGCTATTTTTACCTGGGACAGGGCATCGCTATGGCTATACATTTATAACGCCGCCAGGAAAGATGAGGACCGCTATACCCGGCAGTTTTCCGGGGTTTCCCTGCAATTTCCCGTCACGGCAAAGTTGAATTTTTACCCCGGTAAATGGCGCGTATCCCCGTTCTTCGGAGCTTATTTCTTTTTACCCCTGGGGGAGTTATCCATGGGCAGCCCCTATGATGAAGCCGGCTCGTATTCTTATTCGGTTTTCCCGCCCCTTGGACTCCTGGGAGGCGTCAGTGCGGGGATCCCCCTGGGGCCGGGAATAATTTTTGCCGATCTCCGTTATGCCGCGGACCTGGGGGAACCGGAATTGAAAGGCGGCGGGGAAATAGAGACCTATAGACGGCACATGCTGTCCTTATCCTTTGGTTATGAATTTGGTTTCTTCAGAAAACGGTAAAAATGGAAGCGTAAAATGAACAAAAAAAGTATCAAGAGCTGGTTTGCTTTTTTCAGTCTTTCGCTGATGGTTTTATTTCCCGGCCTTCTTTCGGCTCAGAGCGGCGCAATTACCGGGGACTATGACGGCAGGGCCGTTGTGTCCATTGTTCCTTTTATCGGAGAAGAAGAAGCGGCAAAGACTTTTTATCAGGCTGTTGTCCACGCGGTTAACGATCTTCAGAAGTACCGCGCACGGGAGCTGAGCGCTGAAGATGTCAGCGCCGCGGAGGTCAGGATTCCCACCAATATGCCCCCCGTCAGGGAATTGACCCCCGGCGACCGGTACTCCCTCACCGGCGGGGTGTATCCGGGGAATAACGATAATGAGTATTACATCCAATTATGGCTTTGGGATATGTCCGGTTCCAACATGATCTATACCGATGATTTGGTCTATCAGAATATTGACGAGGGCCTTGAAACCGTACCGGGCCTTGTGGAATGGCTTTTTTCTCATATTATCGAAAAACAGGAAGAAGCCGAGCCGGTTGCTGAAGAGATCTGGGAAGATAAACGTATGAATATGGGCTTCAGGTCAGGCGTTTCCCAGCGCTGGTACACGGCCCCCGGAGAAATAGCCGCCGGAGCTCATGCCCTTGTCTATGAGGGGGGCATTTTTGCGGCGATCTTTTTGAACCCCCTGCTTTCTATTCAGGCTGAAATTAACGTTACCTTAGATAATCTGGTTTTCCGGGGGTTAAGCAGAACTTCTGAAGAGGGCTACGGTACTGTTCTGACTAATATGAAGTATAGTTCCAACTCCCTGATGTTTCCCCTCCTCTTTAAAGGAAATTTTAAGTACGGTAATTTCCGGTTTGCCCCTTTCGCCGGTATCTACGCGTTTCTTCCCCTGGGTAAAACATCATACCGGATATACCCGGCGGGGACAACGGATTCCTTCTCCTGGTCCGCCAGACTGCCCCTGGGCGTTACCGCCGGCCTTGAGACGGCAATAAAAGCCGGCCCCGGGATGATTCTCGCCGATATACGTTACGCCGGTGATTTCGGTACGATAAACATTGATGACGGCGAAGATACGGCCTACAAGCGGGGGATGATTTCCTTTACGTTAGGCTATGGCTTCGGCTTTATCAACTTAAAAAAATAGGGAGTTATGCTTTAAGCGCTCCGCGCTTAAAGTTCGATATACTTGTGCGGCGATTCCGCCGCACGAAATAGGGGGTTTCTTTATGAAACGTTTAAGCGCTGTTCTGGTTATTGGCCTTTTATTTTCGGTTTTCTGTTTTGCCCAAACCCAAACGGGTAATGCTTCGTATAACGAGTCGGAAAGCATCCGTTTAAAAAGCGGTTTTGTCATCGCCCATTCCAGTATGTCTTTCGGTACCGTAGTCAGGGTAACCAACCTCCGGAATAACAAGGAGGTGATAACAAAAGTAGACGGTCGTATTCCTGCTTCGGATCCCCGGATCGCCGATATCTCAAAAGATGCGGGGGATGCCATTGAAATGTCCCATAACGGCTATACCGCGGTGCGCCTTGAACAGCTCATTCTTCAGCAGAGCGCCGCGGCGGCTGCGTCTTCCCCTGACCCTGCCGTAGCGCCCCCTTCATCGTCCCCACCGGCGCCGGCGCCCGTACCGGCGACAATACCCGCACCCGCGACAGTACCGGCGCCCGTACTCGCGATAGCGCCGGCGACAGCACCGGCACCGGCAACAACGCCGGCGCCCGTACCCGCGACGGCGCAGGCGACAGCGCCGGCACTCGTACCCGTACCGGCGCCGGCCGCCGGCCCATCATCCCCAGGCCAGGAGTCCCGTATTGAGACCGTCCAGGTTATTTCTCAGCCCTCAGCCCTGCCTCAGGTGCAATACCTTGCGGCGCCTCCCTCCGGAGAAGGCGGAAACTGTTTCTTCTATCCGGTTTGCCTTGCAATACTCATCCTGCTTATTTTAGTGGTTTTAATCCTTACGGCAAACTTCGTTCTGCTCCTCTGCATGCGCCGTATTCCCCGGTGGCCCGGCATTGGGGTGTTTTGGTATTATCCGGTGTGGGTCCGCCGGCGTCTTCGCTATATGAAAAAAAGGCGGCGTCATTGAAGAACGGCCTGCTTCGCTCCGTATTGCCTCACGTAAAAATCAAACCGTAAGGGGCTCTTGACCTTTTTGGCGGATTCCGGTATATTGTTAACATATTCCGGGCCGCTAGCTCAGTCGGTAGAGCAACGCCCTTTTAAGGCGTGGGTCCTGGATTCGATCTCCGGGCGGCTCATTCGTAAGTGTTTATCTTGTAAGTAAATTTGTTGAGTTCATGCCGCGGCGGGCAATTTTCCGCACCGCGTTGAAGATGTTCTCGTAGCCCGTACAGCGGCACAGGTGGCCCGAAAGGGATTTCCGTAATTCCTCGTCGGTGTACTCTTTTTTTGAGTTGACTATCTCCGCGGCGCTCATGAGAAAACCGGGGGTACAGAAACCGCACTGAACCGCCCCCTCGTCGATAAAAGCCTGCTGTATTTCCGAGAGTTCTCCGTCCCCGCTGATGAGCCCTTCGGTGGTTGTGATCTCCTTTCCGTCCGCCCAGATTGCGAGGTATATGCAGGAATTGAAGCATTCTCCGTTTATGATCACGTTGCAGGCACCGCATTCGCCTACCTCGCAGCCCTTTTTAACGCTCGTAAGGCGGTATTCATTCCGGAGCATGTCTGTAAGGGACGCGCGTATATCTACTGCTGTTTCCGTGTCCTGTCCGTTTATTTTACAGCGTACTGTCTTTGTCATAATGCTCCTCCCGCCCTGCGGATAGATTCCCGGATAGCCCGTTTTGCAAGTTCCTCTACCAGGTGGAGGCGGAATTCCTTGCTTGCCCGCCAGCTTGTACGGGGGTTTACATCCTCCAGGGCGGCCTTTGCCGCAAGAGTAATGGTATCTTCACCGGCGGGTTTTCCTGCTGCGGCTTTTTCCGCCGAGGGGGTCCGCATAGGGACCGGGCCCGCCACACCGTAGGCAAGGCGCAGTCTTTCTACGCTCTTCTTGTCCTTTGAAAGCCTGACATTGGCGGAACAACCCAGGGTGGCAATATCCAGGGCGTTCCGCATGGCGTACTTGATGTAAAAGCCGGAACAGTTTTCCCAGCTTTCCCTGGGGATGAGTACGGCTGTAAGCAGTTCATCATGTTCAAGGGAAGTCTTGCCCGCGCTTACGTAGTGTTCATTTATGGGCACAAACCGCACGCCCCTTTTCCCCCGGTATTCCATTACCGCTTCCCAGGAAGTCAGGGTGGAAGCGCTGTCCGCGGAAGTGACGCCATTGCAGACATTTCCTCCGATGGTGCCGATGTTGCGGAGCTGGGGGCCGCCTATGGTATCAACCGCTTCTCCCAGTACGGGGATGTATTTCTGAATGACCGGATCCGTTGTAATATGAGAAAAACTGTTTAATGCGCCGATACGGATATTTTCATCACGATCAATGCTGATTCCCCGTAGTTCGTCCAGTCTCTGAATGCTCACCAGGGTACAGCCCGCAAGATCCCCTTCCCGGATTTTTATGAGTACATCGCTTCCCCCGGCAATGATCCGCGCCTCGGGGTGTTCCGACAGCAGTTCTATCGCGTGGGATACGCTTTCCGCTTCGTATAGGGCCTCAATATCATACATAGCCGGCCTCCTTAAATCAGCCCTGCGGCCTTAAATTCCGCGAAAAGCGCGTGGGGGGTTAGGGGAATACGGTTGATGCCTACCCCGGTGGCGTGCAGCACCGCGTTTCTGATGGCCGCCGCTCCTGGTACCGTGGGCGGTTCTCCCAGGGCCTTGGTTCCGTAGGGGTTTGTAGGTTCCCAGTTTTCCACAAATTCCGCTTCCAGATGGGGATGGTCCAGAATAGTGGGCAGCTTGTAATCCAAAAGATTGCCGTTAAGGAGCTTTCCGGTCTTGGGATCGTAGATAAACTGTTCATACATGCCGAAGCCTATGGCCATACTCATGCCGCCGTGAACCTGGCCTTGGGCAATTTTTGGATTTATAAGCCTTCCGCAGTCGTGACAGTTAACAAGATTAATCAGTTTTATCTTTCCCAGGGGAATGTCAACTTCAACCTCCGCAAAGGCGCAGCCGAAACTGTACGCGTTCGTTTTTACCTGGGCGGTGGATTCGGCCGTAATGTGCTGGGCGTGTTCGGTATGGTACAGCGTGTCTATGGCAAGCTCTTCAAGGCTCGTGAGGAAACGGTTGTCATGGGTTTTAAGGACGATGCCGCCGTCAACGATATCCAGGTTCTCCATGGGCATACGGGTGTATACAGCGGCAGCGCGGAGGATCTTTTCTTTTAACAGTAATGCTACCTTGCTGACTGCGGCGCCGCCCACGTAAGTCTGCCGGGAACCGTAGGCGCCGGTTCCAAAGGGGGTAAGATCCGTGTCCTGGGTGCTTATGATGTGCACCTTCCGCCAGGGTATACCCAGGGTCTCCGCCGCCATTTGGGTAAAGACCGTATCCGCCCCTTGCCCTATCTCGGTTTCCGCCAGGGCAACCTGGATACTGCCGTCCTGGTTCAGCACCATCCTGCAGGAGGAGACCTCTATTGAGATAGGCCACACCGCGGTATTGTACCAGAAGAGGGACATTCCCACGCCCCGGCGCAGAGGCCCGCTCTGGTTTTTGTACTGTTCCCGCTTTTCATCCCATTTAATATACGCCTTTGCCTTGTCAACGCACTGGCGGAAGGAATCGAAGTAGTTCACATTACGGGTAAAGGGATCGGTAAAGCCCACCGGCATGACGTTCAGGAAACGGATATCCAATGGGTCCAGGTTGAGTTTTCTGGCAATATCCTCCATGTGGGACTCCACCGCAAAAACCGCCTGGGGCGTCCCATAACCCCGCATGGCGCCGGCAACGGCAGTGTTGGTATAGACCGTGTAGATATCAACTTTACGGGCTTTTTCATCCCGGTAAAGCTGGCGGAACACATTGGTTCCCTTGGCGGCGATACCGTGGCCGTGGGAACCGTAGGCCCCCTGGTTTGAATAGGCCTTGTAACTCCGGGCAACCAGCCGTCCGTTGGGTCGTACCCAGCTTTCCAGGTATATCTTTTCACTGTGCCTCACCCTGGTGCCGAAAAACACCTCTTCCCGGGACAGTTCCAGTTTTACGGGCCTTCCGCCCACAATTTTTGTCAAATACGCGTTCAGGGGTTCGTAGAGGGCGTCCTGCTTGTTGCCGAAACCGCCGCCTATGTAGGGCTTGATGATCCGCACGTCTCCCCAGGGTATACCCAGGGCCTGGCCTACGATACGCCGTATGATATGGGGGATCTGGGTGGAGGAAACCACGACGATCCTGCCGCTTTCCATGTATGCCCAGGATACGGCGGTCTCAATATGGCAGTGCTGGACAATGGGCGTTTCATACACCCCTTCAATTTTGATGAGTCCCTCTTCTTTTATGGCCTCTTCAAAGTTCCCGTCCTCCAGGGTGGTATGCTTCAAAATATTATTCGGGAAGCCCTCGTGAAGCAGGGGGACCCCTTCTTTCATGGATTCTTCGGGGGAAAGGACAACCGGGTACTCTTCGTATTCAACCCTGATGGCCCGGCTTGCCCGGCTTGCTGCCACTTCGTCGACGGCGATCACCGCGGCAATATCGTCGCCGTAGAACCGTACCCTGGTGTTGAGAAGCTTGCGGTCCGTAGGATCCTGATGGGCGGGATCCGTGGACCAGGGATGCCCTGCCGTGGGAAAGCAAATGTCCGGCACATCAAAACAGGTGATGATCTTCACCACCCCTTTTATTTTCTCCGCCTCAGAGAGATCGAACTTTTTTACGATTCCGTTGGCAATCGTGGAATGGCGTATTTTCCCAATAAGGGCATTCCGGTCAACCAAATCGTCGGTGTACTTCGCCCGTCCCGCAACTTTTTCCCAGGCATCAACCCTGGGTATGTTTTCTCCTACACTCATATTTTTCCTTATCTTCCAATGTAGCCTTGTTTTACTAAAAAGGCAATTCAAACGTGGAGATACCGGGGAAACACGCGGAGTTTTGTACTTTTATTTAGAATTCCGGTTTAATACCCATGGGGCGGACCCTGTCTTGCCGCACACTTCCTGCGATAACGCCATAGAGGCCGCTTCGGAATTCTTCCGGCAGGAGGGCTGCCAGTTCACGCGCTTTTTCAAGGATTGGCTCCGCTTCAATTTGATTAAAAAAGAGGATCTTCCTGCCCACCGCCGCGCTGAAAAGGGATCGCCCTTTGCCGTCTTTCATTGCCGACGGCGCGTCATTACCGCATATTACCCGGACGAGGTGATCTAAGGTTAAGCGCTCCCCTTCCGCCGCACCGGTCAAGGCGGAAAAAAGGGGAAGCCTGTGGATGATTTCAGCCGATACGGGTTTCCCCAGGGGCCAAAGGGGGATTACGCCCACCGTATGGGTAGTGCAGGGGGGAACCACCGGCTCATGCTCCGCCCAGGCCTTAAGGGGAAGCATTCGTGAGCCGTCCCCTTCGATTAAGACAAGGTTATAGGAAGGGGCAATTTCTGCCAGATCCTCTTCATCCGGGGATTCGAGTTTTCCGGTCTGTTCGTTAAAACACCCCGCTACGGTTACGCCGTTTTTGAGCCGGTACAAGAGGGCGCCTTTGTGGGGGAGTCTTCCGCAGACAACCGCCCCTTCGATCATGCGGATTTTTGTCGTGGTGGTAACTAAAACCCGCTTTTCCCGGGACGCCGCCCTTTGGGCAATAAGGTTGATGAGAGAAGTTTTACCCCCGGAGCCGATGACGGTAAGCGCCGCATGACAGGAGGCGCCGGCGTCAGGGGGAAACAGTTCTTTTTCAAACCAGGCGCTTAGGCGCCTGCCGGACTTGTGGATTTTTGCACCAAAACTAACGCAAAAATCCCGATAAACTGGCTCCTTAACATTCCACGGAACAAAGGTCCTCCCGCTTTCGTCTTCCGCCCGGTACATGCCCAATATGGTTCCTCCCAACAGCATCTGTGCTTTTTTTATATCCCCTGGATTTACCCTGAGACATATACCGCAGGCGGGCCCAAGCCGGCCCGGCATGGGCATTATCCGGACATCAATACCGGCATCCAGGAGTTTCCGTTCCCCCAGAATGGCGTCCCGGGCGCCGCGGAAGGAGATGACGATTTCCCTGATTCCAGGAAGTCCTACATCCATGCTTTTTTACAGGTTGATGAGTTTTCCCGCGCTGCCCATGGCGGAGGCAATGGCGTACATATTGGTTACATTTCCTACGGCAAGTTTTTCCTTGAGCTGGTAGAAATCAAGACAGGCGCCGCAGCTTGAAATGATGGTTCCCCGCTCTTCCAGTTTTTTCAGATCCTGAATCGCGTTTGAACCCTCGGTAGTCAGCTTTACACCGGAATTGAAAAAGAGCAGGGTTTCCGGAGGGGTATCCAGTTCCGTGAGGGAGTAGATAAAGGCCTTGATGAGTATGGCCCCAAGTTCGTCACTGCCCGTCCCCATGGTGTTTTTACTAAAGGCCGCCACGAGGCCGCCTCCGTCATCGCCTGCGGCAGCGGCGGGTATGGAAGAAGCGGCGGTAATGGTTACCAGGATGTTCCCGTCTTCCCGCTTTTCAAAGGAAAAGGGACAACCCATGCCCCCAGCCATTTTTTCCAGGTTCTGCCGGCTTATGTCGTTATCCACCAGCAGTTGTACCTGTTCACCCGCCGCCTTTTTCCGCAGGGCTTTTTTTGCCTCAATTACCGGAATCGGGCAGGGTTTGCCCAGCACGTCAATTATGTCCATAAAACACTCCTTTTAAAATTAACCAATTTTGAACTCACCTCATACCACCAGTACCGGCGTTTCCTCCCTCGGGCCGACTTCGCCGATAATCGCCGCTCCGGGATCGTCCGCCTTTATCGTCTCACAAAGTTCCGCCGCCCTCCCGCTTGCCACGGCTATGAGGAGCCCCCCGGATGTCTGGGGATCGAATAACAGTTCCTGTAACGCCGGAGCTACGCCGCCGGCAATGATCTTCCCGGCCATGTAGTTCCGGTTTCGCTGGCCCGCCGCGGTGGAGTAATATTGTTCGGCAAACTCCAGGGCGCCCTCAAGCAGGGGGAGGGAGGCGCTGTCTATTACCAGGGTATGTGCGTCACCCGCCATTTCCGAAGCGTGGACCGCAAGGCCGAACCCGGTAATATCGGTACACCCGTGGACCGCCTCCCCAAAGGGAGTGGCGGCGGAAAATTTTTCCCCCGCGTAACGATTGAGCCTTTCCATGGAATCCGTGGCGGCTTTTACCGTCCCCTCTTTTGCCGCTTCACCCCGCAGGGCCGCCATAATGATCCCCACCCCCAGGGCTTTCGTGAGGATAAGGGCGTCTCCGCTCCGGCAGCCGTCGTTGCGGAGTACCCGCCTGGGATCGATGACGCCGGTCACCGCAAGGCCGTACTTGGGCTCGTGATCGTAGATTGAGTGTCCCCCGGCAATAACCGTATCCGCTTCCAGGGCTTTGGCGGCCCCCCCGGCAAGGATGGCTTCCAGGATCCCGGACTTGAGTTTTTCGGGGAAACAGATAAGGTTCAGGGCAAAGAGAGGTTTCCCGCCCATGGCGTATATGTCGCTTAAGGCATTCGCCGCGGCAATTTTCCCGAAGAGGCAGGGGTCGTCCACCATGGGGGAAAAGAAATCGACTGTGGAAACCAGGGCGCGCTCTTCGTCAAGCTTGTACACCGCCGCATCGTCATGGCCGTTAAAACCGACAATAAGATTCGGATCGGTTTTGACCGGGATTTTTTCGAGGATTTTTGACAATTCTCCGGGGCCTATTTTGGCGCCGCAGCCGCCTGAAGTGCAGTTCGACAGTAAACTAACTTTGCCGGAACCCGTTGCTGGACCCACCGATTCTCCTCCTTTATCAGTGTATACTACCACGGCCCCCCCTTCAATACCAAGCCTATAGGGGGGTATAATTTAGTCTATGGAAGACAGGGTTTACGCGGTTTTAATGGCCTCGGGGTTTTCCCGCCGTTTTGGAAGGGCGAATAAACTGATCGTACCTTTTGACGGCAAACCCCTGGCCCGCTATACTTTGGAATTGGTTTTGGACCGGGGCTTTTTTTTTAGCAGTATTTTTTTGGTTACCGCCTATGACGAAGTGGCCGTCCTTGGGGAGGATCTTTCCGGCATTACGGTGATACGGAACAGGGCAAATGAAAAGGGCCAGCGGGAAAGCATACGTCTGGGAGTGGAGGTTTCTTCTCTCGCCGAGGCTTCTCTTGTCTCCCGGGCGCCGAAGTCCGGCGGTGAAGCCTATTACCTCTTCTTCCCCTGCGACCAGCCTTTCCTTGATCCTCCCACGGTGAAGCGTATCCTGGAAGCCCGCAGACCCGGCTGTATTGTCGAGCCCTGTTGCCGGGGTGAGCCCGGCAGCCCCTCTCTTTTTTCCGCTTTTTTTAAAACAGAACTTCTTTCCTTAGGGGAGGGGGAGCATCCCCGGGACATTAAGAAACGTAACCCTGCCGCTCTTATCTCCGTAGAACTGCCGGATCCCCTGCCCTTGACCGATGTGGATGATTCTTTTTCCTGGAGAAAAGATCTCAGTCCTTAAAAAACGCAGGGCGGCGTTTTCCTGGCGTTTGATCAGCGCTGGGAAATGGGGTAGAATGGGGGTATGTATGCTGATATTCATTCGATGAAATGTCGAAAAACCTATCGTGCGATACTAAATCTGTAGGAGGAATCTATGGCAACCGAAGATTGCACAGGACTCCAAGAAACGTTTGTAAGGCAAAAGTTGAATGTTTTGTTTGAATTGCGAATTGCTGAACACCACTAATCGCGCAAACCTTGCCTAAACAAAATTACAGTATTATACTGAAATAAATTTTTTGTATTTTATGGATCAGAAAAACAGTAGTCTTGGAACGGTTGTTTTTACGGTAAACGGAAGGACCGTGGAGGGCAGGGCGGAAATAAAACTCCTC
>JAITNM010000057.1 GCA_031290475.1 Treponema sp.
TCCATTTTTACCAAAGCGGCTGATATGAAAATCTCCGACGATTGGAGCCGCCTCCTCCCCTGGAACCTCCCCCGCCAGAATTTCGCCAGTGGGAAGAATTGACGGTTACGGTTTATCAACAATAAACTGTTAGATGTTGCTACTGTAAAAAAAGAAATAGACAGTCAAACCGATAAAGTAAATTTTATGCCGGTAGCGCTTGCGATAAATGACGGCTTTAACCAGTCAAAACTTACCAATAAACAGGCAACCGGTATCCTGTATTTATTGGAAACAAAAATCCGCTTCCCAAAAATGCATTCCACCGCGATGCTCGGTTTCAATAAATACAGCTTGGAACATATCATGCCTAAGAAATGGGAAGCCCGATGGTCCAAGGAAATAAGCCCCGTGTTTACGACCGTCGGGGGTGGGTATGGGCCGGGGTGGGGCTTTTCAGTCTGGTTTGAGGATGAAAACATACGTTTTTTACAAAAATTCTTCAAAATTCCTTGATTCTTCTCTGTTTGCGTTAAGGGGTTTGCGGCCTTTTGTAAATCATGTTTTAATGATCGATAATATATTATATATATGCGTATATAAACTTAATTTAACTTGGAGGGTCATTTATGACATTACAGGAGGCCTTGGCAATGACACCTACTCAGTTTGGGGAGGAGTGTAGGGCCGCTCGTGTTGACTACTCGGCATTCAAGTCGATAAACACGGACACTGAAACTATGGAACAGGCTATTGATGGATTTGCCAGCTTTGAGTCAAGCCAGGAAAGCATTAAGGCAATCCACGAGGCCGGAAGGATGGTACCGTGACGGTAGACCTGGCAAAGGTTGAGAGTCTTCTTACAAGACTCCCGTCTTGTATCATGGAAAAATATTTGGGGTATATAAAGATCTATCATAGCTTTATATACCCCGAATCAGACTGCCCATGTCGCGAGATCTTTAAAAAAGAAGGATACAACCAGTTAAGTTTTGATTATACACACTGAATTTGGCGATAGACGAGATAATACAGGATGTCAGATTGATCGTCGTGGTCCGCTTATTGCTAAAAACAATGCTGGCAATTTTCTGATTTCGCGTGGAAAAATTGCAGGGGCTATTGCATTTAGACTAAGTCGACGACAAATTGTTCATGTTAATGCATTATGCCTCGATGATAAACGATGTAAAATACGTTGTACCACAAAAATGAATACTGAATTTGCACTTCGCTGTGGAACAGAATTCATACGAGTTCAGTTTGGAGCGCTTGATAAATTAATCCAATGTGAACTTTTCTATCAGCTTACAGCACGGCATGTAAATCAGGAAACACTCGGTCTAATCTTTGATACTATTCGTTTGCGTGAGCCTAAAAGCACCTAATCAAGCCGAAAGGGAACTGGAGGGAAGTTGATAAAACTCTCAGTTTTCGCAAACTCCCAAAAATCAGTCCAGCTTAGTGTAGGAACATCGTTTTCTTATCGCTTCTGGGAAAGTTTCTGCCCCTTGGGGAGTAGCCGGGGGCGCCCGTGTCTTTTTTCGATTCACTAACTCTATATCCCATATAGAATTATCTCTATACCGGCGAAGAGACTTGAACTCTTACATCCTCGCGGACAGTAGATTTTGAGTCTACCGTGTCTACCATTCCACCACGCCGGCTAAAGCGCCGCCGACAGGCGGCGGCATTAAGGTATTAGAACTATATCAGAAAAGCCGCCGGCTTTCAAGATAGAACCGTTTTTCGATACCTTCACCCAAGGAGAAACTTTTCCTGGGCAGGGGACCGGTCCGGGCCACGGTCTCAAAAAGACCGCTTTTTTTAACCGGCGGCAACAGGACCCCCACGACGGGCGGCCCCCCTGTTTTTTCCCCTGCGAATTTGAAAAGTTCCGCCTTGCCGTGGATGTAATCGATGGTGACGGAATCCATACCGGCGGCGGCGTTCCGTTCCCGGATAAAGGCGTCAAGCAGGGGCTGAAGGTAGCTTGTAGAAAGGCCCGGTTCATCGGTTTCGGTAAGCACAAACTCATTTCCGGCAATAAGGCCAAGCCGGTTCTTGAGGGCCCCATGATCCTCCACGAGACGGGCCAGTTCATCGCCTGAGGAAATGGTCTTGCAGCTAAAACCGGGGAGGACGGCGAGGAGAGAGAGGATCTCCCGAAGCTGGACGCCGAAAAGCAAGTGGTGAATAGGTTCAAATCTGATACCGGGATCGTAGAGGTTTTCCAGTTCCACTAAAGCCCAGCGGGCAGGGTGGTTAGCGGTTCTCCATTCACGGTGGTTTTGTTTATATTCCTCCCAAATTGCCTTGGCGGTAGCCAGTGAATGATTCCCGTCGCCTACGGCGAAGAGAAATGGCTCTGTATACCTACCGGTAGGTATAGGATCTTCAGCCCCATACCGGGTCTTGGCGCGCTCCGCCAGCGCTTCCAATGCTCCGGCGAAAAAGTCCCAATCCCCCCTTTCATCCAGGGACCAGCCGGTAAGAGAGCCGGCGTCAGGCCGGAGTTCCGTCCGGTAGAGCGCGGAACGGGCCTTTGCGCGCCGGCCTAATTCAGGAAGTACCGCGTTGTGTTCGTCATCAATGAGGAGGAGGATGTGCGGAATTTCCAGGGGCGCCCCCCTGCGGATCTCCATTCTGGGGGGGAGCCGTTCTTTTACGGTACCCTCGGTGGCCCGGATCAGGGGCTTTGTGTCAGGCGACCAGTTGTAGCGCTCCAGATCTATGGCCATCACCAGCCCTCGCCGCAGGGGGTGATAGGGGGTGGTCCGTTCCAGGTAGACAAAACCCTGAAAAGGCGGGGCAAAGACGCCGCCTCTGAGGTAGTCTTCCATGGCTTGATGGATCCCGGCGATCTGTTCTCTCCTGCCCTTATCTTCCAGGTAGATTTCGGGGTAAATAAGACGGAGGCTCGAAGGGCCGCCCTTCGTTTCAGCTTCAATCTTTGCCCAGAAATCATGATCCTGGGAGAACTGATCGCAGGCGATTACCGCCCACTTTGACAGATCTACCCCCGGCTTTGGGAGGAGGATTTCGGGAACCGCGCATCCAAGCGCGGCAAATCGTTGATGTATGTCCATAGGGCAACGCTGATTAACTTGACGCTAATCAGCGTTGCCCTATGCATTTGCTCATTTCATTGCGCAAATGCCACATTAAAGTAGCGCTGATTTATGCTCAATTGCATAAATCAGTGCTTCCATAGCAAATTCCAATTTTTATTATACCGGTTTCTCCTGGTAAGGTCACCCTTTTTCTTGACAGTCTCCGGGGGTGATAATAATATTAAAAAGCAGGAGTTTATAATAGTGCAGCTGCAGCGCCCTTCGTTTGTTCAGGAACAGCGGTTCAAGATGAGCCCTCAGCTTTATCAGTCTATTGAGCTAATGGCCCTGCCTATTGTGGATCTGCGGGAAAAAATAGAAGAAGAACTGGAAAGGAACCCCGCCCTGGAGGTTGTTGAGGACAAGAGCGTTGTTTCCCTGGACGCCATCTATGCGCCGAAAAAAGAAGAAGATGAATATTTTGAGACCAGTTCCGATTCGGGGTTTACGCGCCGGGGGAGCAGCGAGGATTCGGACGAACATCAGAAATTTATTGAGGGGGTTTTAGCGCGGCAGGAGACCTTGCAGGATCACCTCCTCTGGAACCTCCGCTTGGTACCCTCCGGGAAAGATATCAGGCCTATTGCGGAACGCATTATCCAAAATCTCAACGAAGACGGCTTTCACAAAGAGCCGCTGGATCTTCTTTTCCCGGGTGTTGATCCGGCTAAAATAAAAGAGGCCCTCACGGTGGTCCAGTCTCTTGACCCTCCGGGGACGGCTGCCGCTGATTTCCGGGAGTCCCTCCTTGTTCAGGCCCGGCTGCTTCCGGATGCTCCGGAAGGCATGGAGGAGGCCCTTAAATACCTGGAACTGCTTGAGCGGGGCAAATTCGGCGAGACTGCGAAGATACTCAACTGTACCGAGGAGGAGGTCCGGGAAATCTTCAAACGGATCAAGGAGGATCTGAGTCCCTTTCCAGGCCGCCAGTTTGCAACCGATAGAGAGACCCGCTATGTGGTTCCTGATGTACAGGTAACCGTAAAGGAGGGGGAATTCGTCATCGTGCTCAATAACGAGGAAATACCGGTTCTGGGGATCAACCCCTTCTTCAAGGAAATTTCCCAAACGCCGGTGTTAAAGAAGCGTGCCCTTAATAAGGCCGGCGAACCCGCTTCCGGGGGAGAATTGAAACCGGTGCGGGATTTTGCCCGGGAAAACATCAAAGAAGCCGAATGGTTTATCCGGTCCATAAATCAGCGCAACCGTACTTTGTTCAGGGTGTCCCGGGCTATAGTTGACTTTCAGCGGACTTTTTTTATAAACGGTCCGAAACATCTGGCCCCCCTTACCCTGCGGGACATTGCCCAGGAGCTGGAGGTTCATGAGACTACGATTTCCCGGACCTCTAACGGCAAGTATATGCAGACCGAATGGGGGGTCTTTGAGCTTCGTCATTTTTTCACCAATTCTATCAGCGGCGCGGGTTCCGCGGGCTCCCGGTATTCCAAGGAAGGGGTTAAGGAGATAATCCGGGAACTTATCACCCGGGAAGATCGCCGTTTTTCGGATCAGGAAATATCGGAGTTATTGGCGAAGCAGGGGATCAACCTGGCGCGCCGTACTGTAGCAAAATACCGGAACGAACTGGATTTAGGTTCGTCCTATGTCAGATAATTGAGCCGCTTGCAAAACCGCAAACGTCTCAAACGGAGGTAATTATGAACATTGATGTCAAGGCGGTACATTTTACCTTGCATGAGGACGCAAGGGCGTATCTGGATCGCAAAATCGCCCGGATTCACAACGCGGAAAACATGATCGTAGATCTCCTCTTTTCCTTGACCAAAGACAAGGACTTTTCCGCTGAAGCTACCGTAAACTTCCGGTGGGGCGTTTCAATTCACGTAAAAGAACATGATTTCGACCTCAATCCCGCTATTGACAAGATGATGGACAAACTTGAGGCAAAGATAACCAAAGAAAAAGAAAAGATGAGGGACAAGGGTAAGTGAGCGTTTCCTAAAGCTGAATTTTCGGGGAAGCCTCAAGTAACCGGTTATAACCGGGCAAAGACCTCTTCAAGGCTGTCAAAACGGAGAAAGGCCTGGCTGTCCAGGGGGGTGGGGCTTTGGTTTACGATGACCAGTTTTCCGCCCCCGCGGAGGACCATGTGGGGAATATCCGCCGCGGGGTACGCTTCAAGGCTCGTTCCCAGGATGAGGAGGAGGTCCGCCCGCTGGGCTTCTTCGCAGGCGGCCCGGTGGGCTTCCAGGGGCAGGGCTTCGCCGTAAAAGGTGATCGCCGGTTTCAGGATACGGCCGCATTGGGGGCAGCGGGGAAAGAGGCCAGCCAGCGCCAGGGGCGCGGCTTCCGTATAGGGGAGCCGTATGCCCGCGCAACGGAGGCAGTAGTGGAAAGCGGGGGAACCGTGCATTTCGATGACCCGGCGGCTCCCGGCTTTTTGGTGGAGGCCGTCGATGTTTTGGGTGATAACGGCCTTGAGGGCGCCCTGTTCTTCCAGGGCCGCCAGGGCGGTATGGACCACCGAGGGTGTTTTTTCATGGGCGGTATAGATAAAAGGCCCGGCTGTTTTATAAAAAAATTCCGGATCTTTTTCAAATTCTTCAATATAAAAAACCTTTTCCATGAGGAAGCCCCCCTCCCCTTCAAAGAGCCCGCCCGCTCCCCGGAAAGGCGCTATGCCCGAAAGGGCGCTCACCCCGGCGCCGGTAAAGGC
>JAITNM010000075.1 GCA_031290475.1 Treponema sp.
GAGAGCGGGAGGGGGAAGCCTTCCTTCACCTTTATTGAGAAACTCGCCGGCGCCCTGGGTATTGAAGTCTACCAGCTCTTTTACGATGAGGCGGCGGAGCGGAGCAAAAAAGCTTCCCAAGCGGAGTGTCTCAAAACCGATTTTCTTGAAAAGATGGCAAACGAACTTGACGCGGTTATTAATAAACTGCAAAAGTAAACATCGCGCTTCCCGCCTGCATGGAACGCGGGCGGGAACCGCTTGGCGGGATTTACTATTGCTTAGTAAACGTCCCTAGTGATTGTCCTCCAGCCGCAGCCGCAAGGCTTACAGCCATTGAGGTCGGATCGCTTGCGTTATTAAGAACCCCGGTATAGGAAGTAGTGCCGTTAGTGCTGTTTTTCATTGTGACCTCGGTACCGGAAACAGTATAGATTCCATAACCACCCATCGTGTCATTGCTAGGATCAGCGCTCATATATGACTCAAACTTTGACGCATCTACGTATTTGAATGTCCAACCTAAGCTGCCGCCGGCTGTCCATGTGGTTCCGGCGAGGACATTGCCGCCCGCGCCATCGCCGCCCACGCCGTTGTCGCAGCCGGTAAAGGCGAACATTGCCGCCATAAGGAAGACGGCGAAGCCGAAAAGAATACGGTGTTTTGTTTTCATAGTATGCTCCTTTTGTTTAAAGTCCGGGGACTAAAGGACTAAAGTCCCTTGGACTATAAAATAAAAACGCCGGTGTGTTTCCATACGGAGACATCCTGCATTTCCTCTGTTACAAAACGCCGCAGCACGGATGTTACGGCGTACTTCCGTTTTAGAACTTTAACGACAAACCGGCGCTTGCAATTTGCAAGCCGCTGTAACCAAGTTCAGCATATACGCCAATATTTTTTGTGAAAAAATACCTTGCGCCTATGTTAGCCCCAAAAAGGAAAAACGAGATTCCGGCATAAGCCGGTTTGCCGATGTTTCCATAGGCGCTGCCATATTTTACATCCGCCGTTTGGATAACATAGCCAAGCGTAAGCCCCGCATACGCATCCAGGTTCTTTAGGAAATTAAAATGATACTGCCCTCGAACGCCAAAACCGATATTTGTGTAGGTAACTTTAATTTCGCTGTTAGGAATACCTGCGCTCGTTTCATAACCCCAGGTGCTCAATGCCGCGGTTCCGCCGATCGTTATAGGCAGTTGTATGGGTAACTTGAAATCCGCGCTTACCGATATGGGCGGGATACCCATCAAATAGCTGGAAATTCCAAAGCCCACACCGGCGTTAACCAATACCAGGCCGGTGTCAATCCCGGGAGCGTAACTATTGTACCATTTCCCGGTCTGTGCAAAGGCCGTTCCCGCGACAGCCGCCGCAAGAACCAAGAAAAAAATCGCTTTCTTCATTTGAAAACCCCTTGCGGTCTTTCCCTGCCGTCAAAAGTAGACTTATTACACGAAAAGCGAACAAAGGTGTGTATCTCAAAGACGCCCCTAACTATGGCGAGGGCGCCTTCGGCGTAATCATCGATATAACCTATCATATACATAACAATTTGTCAAGTTAATTTAAAATTTATGCATAAAATCATAACAATATGTTTATTGTTTACGCTATGGAGGAGTTTATAGTACAGATACATAGCTATTAGATAGGTAATAATGACGAATATCAGGCAATTATTGGCCGCAAATATGAAAACATACCGGAAGAGGCTGGGCTTATCACAAACAAAACTAGCTGAAAAAATAGAAACCGCAAGTAACTACATTGCTATGATCGAGACAGGTAAACGTTTCCCCACGCCGCAAATGATAGAACGGATAGCCCTTGCCTTAGAAATAGATACGCCGGAACTCTTTTTAAGGGAAATACCGGAATCTAAACCCATACAAGTGATCCACAGGCAAATCCTTGCGGACATAGACCAAATTTTGGAAAACAGGCTCGATAAACTACAAATAAAGTAACAAGTCCCCGGTAAACCAAGAATTTAACCACAGATAATATAGGACCACACGAACCACACGGACGAAGATAAGCGCCGGAGGCGCGGTCCTACTCCATGGGCGGGAAATAGCCGGTTCGGTCCCGGCCGGAACGGTTCATGAGGTAGACTTCGGCCTCAATGGGGAGGTATGCCCTGCCGAAATCGGTGGGAAGGGAAGAGCGGTAGTTCAGGATGTAAGAACCCGAGGGAGTCTGCTTGAGTTCCTCAATCACGGGGTTTATGCCTTCCGGCCGGTAAACGGGTATGGCGGCGCCGCCGGTTTGGGCGCAGAGGTACCGGATCTCCTCTCCCGCCCGGTTCCCGCCCAGGATCACCGCATGGAACACCACGCCGTTATTGGCCAGGTATGAGGCGAGTTCCGAAAGGCCGTAGCGTTCAAAGGCCAGTTCCCCCAAACTGCCGGACCCCACGTAGACCACCGCCCGCTTCTTCGCCGCCGGGAGGAGGTCCCCCGCCGCAAGCCTCAGGGCCAGATCAAAACGCCACCGGGGGGTATAGGCGGCCGCGCTCCCCCGGGCGGCCGCGGCCAGGGAAGCGGCGGAAACGGGAAAGCCCTCCGAAGAACCGAGCCGTTCACGGAAGGGCTGCTCCCCGGCGGAAACCAGGGACACGATCCGGGAGGAGGAGGCGTTGATGTCCCGCACCGCTGCCGCCGCGTCTTCCCGCAGACCCAGAGTCTCGGCGGACCGCTCCAGGAGCACCGAAATATCCGTATTCCGGGAGCGGTAGCCCGCGTAGAGTAAATTCTGCGCCGCCGCCGCCCTCCCCTCCTCGCTTAACAGGAAATTCCTGGCGTCAAGCCCGACAACAGGCCGCCGCTTCCGGTCCTGAACCTGAACCTCCACGGTTACCAGGGGGAAACTGTCGGAAATAACCCGGTCAATCTGGACAAAAAGCCCCGAGGCCATTTCATCAATGGGGGTCATCACGAGTACCTCATCGGCGTTGAAATTCACCGCCAGGATATTCCCGTTCCGGTCCGCCTCGGCGCCGGTGATCCTGACCCGGGAGTTTCCCGCCAGGCCCAGCTCGGTGATAAAGCCGGAATTGACGTCAATAAGCAGGATACGGTTGGTGTCGGAAACGAGCAGCCGGCCGTCGGAGAAAAACCTGAGGCTTTCGGGCCCCTTAAGCCCTTCTGAGATCAGCGCCCCCAGGTACTGGCCGTTTTTATCAAAACTGAGAATTTTTGCCGTAGCGCCGTCGGCCACAAAGATCCGGCCGTCCCCGGCGGCAATCCCTGTGGGGGAAAGGAGGCCCGGAAATCCCCCAAAACCGATGGCGTTCCTGCCCCCGAAGGACATAATAAATTCGCCGCCGGGATCGAATTTGCTGATCCGCCGGTTCCCGTAATCCACCACGTAGAGGTACCCCTCTTCGTCAAGGGCAAGATTTTGGGGGCCCATGAGCTGGCCCTCCCCTATCCCCCGGGAACCGATATAGCCGAGCCACTCTCCCTCGGCGCTTAGCACGCTGATCCTGCCCCCCCGGAATTCGGAGAGGAAGAGCCTGCCGTCCGCCCCCCGGACCAGGTCGTAGGGCCGGTCAAAGCCGTTAGGGGGGCCCCGCCGCCGCTGGCGGATGAGGCCATTGGGGTCAATCATGATAAGTTCGTTACTGCCGTAGGCAACCACCCAGGCGGCGCCGTCCTCCAGGGCCAGAACCGCGCTGGCCTGTCGCCAGGATACGGTGTTATCGTAACGGCCGGGGTAACGGCCGGCCTCCACATAACGGCTTTCTTCATCAATCCTGGAAAGAATATTCCGGCGGTTCCGCAGGGTTTCGATCTTGCTGGTCAGGATCGGCGCTTCCGCCGCCGCTTCGCCGTAACCTGCCAGCGCCGCCTGCCACTGCCTTTGGGCGATTTCCTCAAGGCCGGAACGGTAATAGGACCGGCCCAGCCAGTCCAGGATCAAAGCTTCCGAAGGGCGGTAGGAAAGGGCCCGTTCAAAGGAAAGGATGGCCTCGTTAAAAGCGTAGCGGTTAAAGGCCTGAACGCCCAGCCGGAATTCCTCCCGGGCATACATGGCGTCCCGGTCGCCCCCGGCCGGCCCCCGGTTGGGTTCCCTGGGCGCTTCCTGGGCAAAAACCAGGGCGGCGTGGAGGAAAAGGCATATAAGGCTTATCCTTTTACCCGTCATTTACCGGAACCTTCCTTAAAAACAATCTTTTGATGAGAACGGATTTCATCATTCTGAGGGGAAAGCTCCGCCGCCCGGCGCATCCAGGAGCGGGCTTCGGCAACATCCCCGTATTGAAAAAAGGCCCAGGCCAGGGAATCCAGGTATGCCGCGTTCTGGGGTTTCAGGTCCACCGCCCGCTTGCACAAACGTAATCCCCGGGTAAGGTCCGTATTGGTGTCCGCCAGAATATAGCCCAAGCCGTTCAGGGCGGTTGTGTTGTTTTGATCTAAATCCAGGGCCTTTTCGTAGAGTTCCACCGCCCGCGGGTTGTTTTTCTGTATCCAGGCCGCATAGGCAAGGGTAGTGTAGATCTGGACCGACTCTATGCCGTTTTTAATAAGCTGGCCGAGCTCAAATTCGGCGAGTTTTGCCCGCTTGGTGATCACGTAAATGTAAGCCAGGGTCATCCGGCACTGGCATATCCTGAGGGGATCCGTACTGGTGGTGATCACCTGTTCCAGGTAGAGGAGTCCGTCCTCATAGCGCCCGATTTTGGTATAAGAAAGGCCGATATAATAGGCAAGTTCGGTGTTTTCCTCGGAACTAAAGGCGGAGGCGTCTACCAGGAGCAATTTCTGGAGGGCCAGGTCCCAGCGCTTCAGACCGAAGAGCCGTTTACCCTCCTGCAAAGCCCCCTGCCCCCGGGGAGGGATCTTCCCTGAAACCGGATCTGTTTTTTTCCCTTCCCCTTTTCCCGCCATCAGCCTTTTACTCCAATTCCGTGCGGCATTTTGCCGATACCAGGCGCGCCCCGGTGGCAGGCCGCACTTCATAGGTTAGGGGGTGAAATCCAAAGATGCGCTCATAGTCTTCAAGCCGTTTCCGGTAATCGTCCAGGGCATTGTCCCTGACTATGGTGTAGGTACAACCCCCAAAGCCCTGGCCGGTCATCCGGGAACCGAGAACGCCCTCAATTTCCTGGGCTCTTTTAACCAGCCAGTCGATTTCGGGGCAGGAAACTTCATATAAATCCCGAAGGCTCTCGTGGGAATGAAAGATTATTTTGGAAAGACCGGAATAGTCCCGGTTTTTCATCGCCTCCTCGGCGTCATAGACCCGCCTGAGTTCCCGGACTATGTGCATACACCTCCGGCGTATCTCCTCGGGAAGATCCCCCATGGATTCCACCAGATCGGTGGTGGCAAAACTCCTGAAGCCGGCCCCCTGCTTCTTCTGGGAGAGGAGTTCAAGGCCTTTTTTAATATCCGACCTGCGCTGTTTCAGTTCCTCCTCCACCCCAAACCGGGGTACCCGGGAGTCCATAATCAGGAGCTTGTACCTGGAAAGGGGGAATTTTATTTTCCGGATCTCCATGGAAGATTCGTCCACCACGAAGAAGCTGTCCCTCTTGGCGGAAAGGATGATCTGGTAATCCACAGCATCGGTGTTTCTTCCAAAAAACACAAGCTGGGCCGCGGTAAGCCGGGCAAGGAGTTCTTTATCATTGATGCCAGCCTTGAAAAAACCCCGAATAGCCACCGCGGCAGCCACTTCTATTGCCGCCGAAGAGGCAAGCCCTACCTGCTGGGGAATATTCCCGGCAATGGTAAAGTTCAGTCCCTTTACCGGGTAGCCCAGTTCGGCAAAAACATAAATAGCCACCTTGATGTAATTAGCCCAGCGATCTTCCCGCTTGAATTTTAGGTTTATCAGGGTGGTCCGTTTCCGTTCCCCCAGATCCGCGGCAAAAAAACGGAGGGAATTGTCCTTCCTCATGCTCACCGCTATTCGAATCCAGCGATCAATAGCGGAGGAAAGGAATAATCCGGCCTTTGGTTCACCATGCTCGCCCAGATAGTGGATCCTGCCGGGAGCTTCGGCTATAACAACAGGTACGGATCGGTCTTCGTCTAACTCGTACTCGCTACGGTGGATGGGACCGATATCCAGCATTTACAACAAACCTCTCTATGATGAAGTGTTTTGAAAGAGTCTCACTTCTATATATAAAACACTAATTCCACAAAATTGTATCGGAAAATTCTATTTTATTCAATCAAAATATGAATTTTAACTCATAATTCTCAGCGCTTAGGGTCTCTTTTTCTATTGACAGGAATACCGGATCTGGTTAACCTTATTTTTGATATGGTTAACCATAATAAACTTTCCACAAAGGCCTATGTCCTTAAGCGGCTCCGGGAGGCGGAGCGGCCGCTGACCGGGAATGAGCTGGGGAAAGACGCGGGGGTTTCCCGGGTGGCCATTTGGAAGGGCGTCCACGGGCTTCAGGCCTCGGGGTATTCCATAACCGGGGATGAAGCGGGGTACCGGATAAAAAAGGATGCCGCTTCGGACTCCGAGCCCTCTGATTTCCTCTACCCTTGGGAATTTGCCGAACGGGAGGGGAATTTCCACTACTGGGAAAACACCGACAGTACCATGAACCGCGCCAGGGAACTGGCGGAAAAAGGCGCTGCCGGCGGGGCCGTGATCACCGCCGGGACGCAGACTACCGGCAGGGGGAGAAACGGGAGGCCCTGGGCGTCCCGGGCGGGAGGGCTTTTTTTCACCCTCCTGGAACGGCCCGGCTGTCCGGTGATTGACTATACCCGCTACAGCCTGATGCTCCTCCTGGCGGCCAGGAAAGCCATAGGCAATGTATCGGGAAAAAAGGCCCGGCTCCGGTGGCCCAATGACATCTATGTGGAAAACCGGAAGATCGCCGGAGTGCTCACGGAGCTTCATGGCGAAGGGGACCGGCTTAAATGGCTTTCCCTGGGTATCGGGGTAAACGTCAACAACCCGGTCCCGGTAAGGAACATGGTTAACTGCGCGGAACTTGCGGGACGGCCCCTTTCCCGCCGGGAACTCCTGCTGTCGATCCTGGAAGAATGGTCGGCCCTCAAGGCCTCTGATATTCCCCCCGGGGAACTTTGCCGGCTCTGGAACCGCTCCTGCGACGGGATAGGCCGCACGGTAGCCCTGGCAAGGAACAGGGCCGAAGAGCCAGAGGGCGGCCAACCGGACGGTACGGGGGTATTTCTGGGGACCGATTTTTCAGGCAGGGCCCTCCTCCGGTGCGGAAAAACAATAAAACGTCTTGCCCCGGGAAAAGTATCCCTGCGTTATATCCGGTAAAATATGGAGTTTTTATGAGTGACAACAGTGTTTCTGTTTCCGGGAGGAGAAAGACCATCCTGGGAATCGCCTTTACCGCCCTCTTTGCCGCCCTTACGGCGGGGGGTTCTTTTATTTCCATTCCCCTCCCCTTTTCGCCGGTACCAATCGTGCTGACCAATTTTTTTGTCATCCTCGCGGGGCTCGTCCTGGGGCCCTTCCTGGGAACCGCGTCCATAGGGGTCTACCTTATCGCCGGGGCAATCGGGGCGCCGGTGTTTGCCGGCGGTTCGGGCGGCTTCGTCCATTTCCTGGCCCCCAGCGGGGGCTTCCTCTACGGCTACCTCCTTGCGGCGTTCAGCGCGGGGTTCATTTCAGGACGGGCCAAACCGGGAATAAAGACCCCCGCCTGGCGGATCATCCTTGGGGCGGCGGCAGGGGCCCTCATCCTCTACGCGCCGGGCCTTATCCAGCTTAAATTGGTAACCGGCCTTAACTGGAAGGGTACTTTTATGGCGGGCTTTGTCCCCTTCCTCATCGGGGACGCCGTCAAAGTTTTGGGGGCGGCGCTTATTTCCCCCCGGCTCAGGTCCATCGCGGCGGCAGAGCTTGAACAGTGAGAAAAACCGCGCCGGTCTTCTTTTTTCGGTGAGAAAGGTTTCAAAGATCTTTAAGACCGGCGGCGGGGGAGAAAACCGGGCCCTGGAAGGGGTGAGCCTTGATATATATCAGGGAGAATGCCTTCTGATCGCGGGCTCCAACGGTTCGGGGAAAACCCTGCTCATGAAGATCCTCGCGGGCCTTATGGCGCCTTCGGCGGGGGAAGTTTTCTTCCTGGGGGAAAACCTGGAAAAGGCGGCAGTAAAACTGCGCTCCGGGATGGGGCTGGTTTTTCAGGACGCCGATGCCCAGATAGTGGGAGAGACCGTGGCGGAGGACATCGCCTTCGGCCCCCGGAACCTGGGGCTACCGGGGGATGAGGTACGGCGCCGGGTGGAAACGGCCCTCGGCATAACAGGCCTTACGGGAAAGCAGGATCTCTCTCCCCGCAGGCTCTCAGGCGGCGAGAAGCGGCGGCTTGCGGTGGCGGGGGTTATGGCCATGGGCTGTTTCGCCGTGATCATGGACGAACCTTTCGCGAACCTGGATTTCCCCGGCGTGGTCCAGGTCCTGGAAATTATCCGGGATCTCAAGCGGAGGGGAAACACGGTGATCATCCTGACCCATGAGCTTGAAAAGGCGCTGGCCTTTGCGGATCGCATGGTCATCCTCCACCGGGGGATGATCCGGGATACCGGAAAGCCCGCAGAGGTTCTCGCGAGGCTCAGGGACGAATACGGTATCCGCAACCCCCTGCACAGTTATTCCGCGGTAGAGGACTGTACATGGCTCGGCTAACCCCTGTAGCCCCCTATTCCTACAGGAGCGGCGCTACCCTGCTCCACCGCACGGCGCCGGGGCTGAAATTACTTGTCCTGCTCTTCATAACCACAGCAGTATTTCTGTTTGGCCCTTGCGCCGTGCTTGTTTCGGCCCTGTTTATTTCCGCCCTGGCTTTACGGGCGGGGATAAAGCCCTGGGAACTTCTGCGGGGGGCAAAGGCGCTTATTTTTATGCTCGTACTGGTTCTGTGCGTCCGATCCTTCTCATTTTCCCCTGCCATCGGCCCTGCCGGCGGCGTCTTCCCCGTTCCCGCTTTTGAACTCTCCGGTTTTATTGACGCCCTCCTCTTTGGGGGAAAGATCCTGGCGTCCTTTGCCGCGGGCGCCCTCTTCTTTTCGGTGACCACCCAGGCAAGCCTCCTCCTTTCCCTGGAAAAGGCCGAGAGGCTTTTCTTCAAACCGGCCGTATGGCTGTTCCGCCGCTTTAAGGGGAGGGGCGGTAAAAAACTGGCGCTGATCCTTTCTCAGCCCAAGCTGAGCCTTGCCGTCTCCCTGATGCTGGGCTTCCTCCCCCGGTTCTTTGTGGTTTGGGAGGAGGCTGAAACCGCCTACAGGGCCCGGGGGGGGAAGCGGGGCTTAAGGGCCCTTACCGCCCTGGGGCTCCTGGTAACCGAGCGTATGATGGAAGCCGCGGTGGAAACCGCGTCGGCCATGGAAAGCCGGGGGGCGTCCCTGCGCTACAGAGGGTGAGGGGGACATCATTCATGTACAGGCCGAAACAAACCGCCCTATCATATACAGGGGAACGTCGGCAATAACACCGTCCCTGTTGTAGTCCGCCAGGGATGTGCGGATTGCCGTTTTTGGCGCAAAGGCGTTTATGTAGACCTTGAGGCTTTTTGCCTTCAGGTTTCTTGCCGCTTTTACCTCCAGGGGTATCACGGCGCTTCCCCGCTGGATGACAAAGTCCAGTTTCGCCTTGGCCGAACCTTCCCTGGCCCAGTAAAAGACCGGGACATCCTCAAGAGCCTTGAGTTCCTGCAGCACGTACTGTTCCGCAAAGGCCCCCTGGAAGTGATTGAAGACCGCCGCATCAGATTCCAGAAAGACGTTAATATCAAGCTGGGCCATGGCCGAAAGCAGGCCCACATCCAGCATGTAGAGTTTGAAGTGCTCCGGTTCTTGGTAACTTATAAGAGGATAGTTGGGCAGGCTGACCCGGTTCACCTCATAAACCAGGCCGCACCGGGAAAGCCAAAACAGGGAGGTCCGGTAATCCCGGGATTTAGCGCCGGGCCTTACGTTGGTATAGACAAACTTTTTGTTTTCCTTTGCCAACTGTCCGGGTATGGAATTCCAGAGGCGCAGAACCTTTTCTCCCGAAGCAAGGCCGATGTGCTTGGAAAAATCATTTTCATAATCCCCAAGGATCCTTCTCTGCACGGCCCTGACTTTTTTAAAATTTTTTTCGCCCGAAAAGGAAAGCACCGCCTCGGGCATACCTCCCACGTAGAAATAGTATTTCAGGTATTTGACAAGGCCGTCTTGTGCCAGGGTAAGCAAACGAGCGTCGCTTTTTTCGATAATGCCGTTGAGCCGCTGTTCCTCCAGAGCATCCAGAAATTCAGAGAAGGTCATGGGGTAAAGGGTAATACTATCGGTTTTTCCCACCGGAAAGGAATCGTTTTCGTGGAGGGCAATGCCGAGAAAGCTGCCCGCGGCAATAATATGATATTCGGGCGCGTCTTCGCAAAAATATTTGAGCGCGTTAAGAGCCCGGCTGCATTCCTGGATTTCATCAAAAATAATCAGCGTCTCTGTGGGAACAATAGTTTCCCCGGTCACAAAGCTTAATTCTTCAATTATCCGCGCCGTGTGCAGATCCCCTTCAAAGAATTTCCGTGCCCTTTCGTTGTTGTAAAAATCGATATAAACTGTATTCCGGTAAGCGGTCCTGCCGAATTCCTTCATCAGCCAGGTCTTGCCCACCTGCCGGACCCCTTTAAGCAGGAGGGGCTTTCTATCGGGCGAAATTTTCCAGTTCCCCAGCTTTTCCAGGGCTTTTCTTTGCATACGGTAATAGTATACCCAGTTCACACCTTTTTCAAGGGAAAAAAGTGCTTTGTTTACACCTTTTTGCACCGAAAAACGTGATATCACAACACCTTTCTGCACCACAAAACAGCCACCCCGGGCAAAAGAAAAATTAGCTGAGGAACTCCAAGAGTCCCCCGAAAAGTAACCGGCTGCATTTTCATTTTTCAGTCCCCCCGGAGTTACATTTTACGATGAGGCAATACGGTCTCCCGCTCTTGCCCCAATTAGAGAAAAATGTAATCATAGATACCGGTTAGCTGAAATATCATTATCAATATAAGGAGCCTGTTATGAAGACTACGTTAAAGATCGAAGGGATGTCCTGCGAACATTGTGTGCATCATGTCACCGAGGCCCTGACGGGCATCGCCGGGGTAAGTTCCGCCAAGGTGAGCCTGAAGACGAATTCCGCCGAGGTGGAACATGAGGATTCGGTAACCCCCGAAGCCTTCAAGGCGGCGGTGGAAGAAGCGGGTTACGAAGTGGCGTAAAGGCAAGCGCCGGAACCGGCCATGATAGCCGACGCCGGTACTAGGAGCCTGTCGGACTTGTGAATTTTTGCTCTATAAAGGAGCAAAAATTCCCGATAAACTGGCTCCTTTGGGAGTTTGCAAGGTAGAATTTTGCGATAAATCGCAAAATTCTCTATTGGAAGGGCTAAAGCCCGGCAAACTCCTAGCCAATGGTCTGTGCGAGGACCCGCATAAGGGCGGCGAAATCCACGGGTTTGGCGAGGTGGCTGTTCATGCCTGAGGCGATAGCCTGGTCCACGTCCTCCTGGTACGCGTTTGCGGAAAGGGCGACTATGGGTACTGTTGCCGCGTCGCTACGATCAAGGTTACGGATGCTGCGGGCGGCGTCGTGGCCGTTCATGTTGGGCATCAGGAGATCCATAAGAATAAAATGGTAATAGCCCGGCGGGGAGGCCTTGAATTTTTCCACCGCCTCGGCGCCGTCAACGGCCTCATCAACTTCGGCCTTGGTCTCCGAGAGGAGTTCAGTTACCACCAGGCGGTTAATTTCAATATCCTCCACCGAAAGAATATGTTTGCCCCTCAGATCCGGCACCACAGGCTCGCCTGTCTCCTGCAAAACCGGCGCTTTTTCAAAGGAAACGCGGAAACTGAAAACCGATCCCCTATCGGGGCTGGACTCAACACCGATCACGCCGCCTATCATTTTTACGAGGCTCTGGCTGATCGCAAGGCCCAGGCCCGTGCCGCCGTGTTTCATGCTGTTGACGCTCCCCTGTTCAAAGGGGGTAAAGAGCTTTGCCTGCCGTTCGGCGCTCATGCCGATGCCGGTATCGGTTACGGCAAAGGAAAGATCCACCCGTGTTGCTGTTTCGCCTTCAATTTTTACGGCAAAGCCGACCTTGCCGTCTTCTTTGGTGAATTTTACCGCATTGCCCAGGATATTGATCAGTATCTGTTTCAGGCGGAGCTTGTCGGCCATAACCGTAATCTCCGGCAGTGTTTCTACGTTGCTCGTGAAGGCAAGGCCCTTGGCGGCGCAGCGTTCCCTGATAATATCCGCGGTGTTTGTTATGGCGCTGTTTAAAATAAAGCGGTCGTTTTCCATCTTGAGCTGCCCCGACTCAATGTTGGACATATCCAGGATGTCGTTCAGTATTCCCAAAAGATGATCCGAAGAGGCGGCAATTTGAACCAGGGAAAAATCGGCTTTTTCCTTTGTCTCCGCGTTTCTGGCTACCCTTGTCATGCCGATGATGGCGTTAAGGGGTGTACGGATCTCATGGCTCATGCTCGCCAGAAAACGGCTTTTAGCCTCTGATGCGGCCAGGGCGATCAGGGTCTCTTCCTCAAGTTCCCTGGTACGGGCCTTTACCGTTTCTTCCAGATTAGCGTTAGTTTCTTCAAGCTCAACACTTTTTATAAAATTTGAAACATAGAGTCGGTAGATAAAAGTTGAAATAAGAATAGTGAGGGCATTGACAATTAAAAAGTAAGCGCGCATATCGGTCTGGAAAAATTTGGTCCATGCCGAACGCCCCGCGGCATCGATGATATTCTGGGTGCCGAGCATCACCGCTGCGGTGTAGAAAAAAGAACCGAGGATGGTGAAAATGCTTTGGAGAGGGCTTAAAATGGGGACCATGCCGACAAGGAGCACCAGGATGAGCTGGCCGTTTATTCCCTGATGGGAGAGGATGTTGAAGGTGCAAAAAGCCGTCTGAATAAGCGCGTACAGGTAGAGAAGACTCTGTACCAAAAACAGCCGGACCCCGCGGTTCTTTATGATGCGCCGTTTCGCCAGGGAGAGGAGCGCCCAATACACAGCCCCCACCAGGAGGGTGACAAGGGAGAGGGCGATGTAAAATATAAGGGGGATCTGCGCCCCCTCCCCCGCGCCCTGGGGAAAGAGGATATTGGCGATCTGCAAAACAATCTGCAGCACCACAATATAAATGGCAAAACCCCGCATACGGACTATATTTGTTTCCAGGCGCTCGTCCTCAAACCGGGTACGGTATGCCTCCGGAATCTGCTGCCGGTCAAAAGGCTTTCTTTTTACATCCGCCATATATCCCCCCTTATTAACACACCTGAGCTTGTCCCAAAACCCGGTTAGCCCAGACCTTGGGGTTCCTGCGGCTAAATCCGCCTGGAGTTTTCAACCTTAAAAACGTGCTAAAGCCCGACAAACTCCTGGGACAGCCTCACCTTATATCAGAATTCCGCAGTCTTTGCCTTCTCGAATTCCGCTTCTATTTCCCCGGAAGGTTTAGCAGTGACAAGGCTCACAATCAGGATAACCAGGGCGGAGAGGATAAAAGCCGGGAGCAGTTCGTAGACCCCGAACACACCGCCTGCTTTGGCAATAACGTTCTTCCACAGAATAACCATAATGCCGCCGGTCAGCATACCCGCTACCGCTGCGGGGAAGGTGGTCCGCTTCCAGAAGAGGCTGAAGAGGATAAGGGGCCCGAAGGCGGCGCCCAAGCCTGCCCACGCGTAGGAAACCACCCGGAAAATGGATTGGTTTCCGGACAGGGCGATGATTATGCCGAAGACGGTTACGGCAAGCATGGTGAGGCGTGCTACCCACATAACTTCCGCGTCGGAGGCTTTCTTCTTGAAAAGGTCTTTGTAAATATCATTGGCCAGGGAAGAAGCTACAATGAGCATGTAGGAATCGGACGAACTCATGGACGCCGCCAGAATTCCGGATATAACTACGCCGGCAAGGATGGGCGGGAAGAATTGGACCCCAAGGATGATGAATATGTTTTCCGCGCCGGAGGCTGAAAGGAGCTGGTTCGGCTGACCGGAAAGGATGGCGCGACCGATGATGCCGATGAGCACCGCGGCGATCTGGGCCAGGAAGCACCAGACTACCGCGATATTGCGGGAGGGCCGTATCATCGATGTCTTTTTGATCGCCATGAACCGTACCAAAACCTGGGGCATACCGAAGTAACCGAGCCCCCAGGCCATGGTGGACACAATGGTAAGAAAGCCGTAATTTGCGCCGGGGCCGAATTGGGGAATTCCGTTTACTGTTTTCTGTACCCCGTCCGCCACAAGGGGAGTGGCAATGCCGAAGAAATCGGTAAAACGGGGGAAATTCGCCAGATTCGCCGCGATACCGCCAACGCCTCCGGCATGGAAAAAACTGAAGACCAGTACCAAAAGCAGGGCGGCAATCATCAAAAGTCCCTGGATGAGGTCGGTCATGCCCACGGCCATGAAGCCGCCCAGAAGGGTGTAGAGCATCACCAGGGCCGCCCCCAAAATCACCATGGCCACCATGTTGGCGTTGAATACATAGCTGAAAAGCTTGCCAAAGGTAATGAACTGGGCGCCCACATAAATAGAAAAGAAAGTCAAACTGATCAGGGCCGCCAGGGCCAGAAGCACCCGCTTGTTATCGTGGAACCGCTTGCTGAAAAATTCCGGCAGGGTAATAGCATTGTCGGCGATCTGGGAATAGGAACGGAGCCGTTTTGCCACAAACCCCCAGTTGATCCAGGTGCCGATAAAAAGTCCCAGGGCGGTCCAGAAAGCTTCACCGTAACCGGTGAAGTAAGCCACCCCGGGCAGTCCCATGAGGAGCCACCCGGACATATCCGACGCTTCGGCGGAAATGGCCGCCACCCAGGGGCCGAAACCGCGCCGGGCCAGGAAGTACTCTTCCGGGTTGCTGTT
>JAITNM010000082.1 GCA_031290475.1 Treponema sp.
CTTTAGCCCATTCAACCCCAAAAACGTGCGTTTAGCACGTTTTTTACCTTGCAAACTCCGTAAGGAGCCCATAAATCGGGGATTTTTGCGTCAGTTTTGGTGCAAAAATCCACAAGTCCGACAGGCTCCTGGCGCTCTTGCCTCAATTTATCGAAGGGGGTATAGTTTTTCATGAGACTGCGTCCCCTGTTCGGTTTAACTGCGCGGTCATGCGGCCGCGCCACACTGGAGTTATCATGAAATCCAATTTTTTTATCCCCCTGTTTGTTTTGTCCCTTATCCTTGCCGCCTGTGCAAGCGGGCCGGAAAATGTGAGTGAAGATATTACCCCCCTGGAGCTGGTTCAGCGGGCCCAGGAGGCAACGGACCGGAACCGTTACGGCACGGCCCTCCAATACTACGAAATCATACTGGATAAATTTTCCTATAATCTTGAAATGATCTTTACCGCAAAATATGAAATCGCCTTTATTCATTATAAACAACGGAAGTACGATCTGGCCCGCAGTGAATTTATCGATCTTCTCGCCCAGTACGATACCCCCGACGAGGAGCTCCTTCCGGCCCAGTTTAAAAGGCTGTCTACGATTGTGCTGGAACAGATCGACGAAAAGACAAAGGGCAAGAAAAAAAGCGGCTAGGGCGAATTATTGGGGCAGGATAATGGCGTTTACCTGTATATTTCTTTCCGCTACCGCCTTATCGACGATTTCTTTGGTGATCTTGCCCCTGGGGCGGGGATGGGGCGGCGCATCCCCAATGAGGATGATAAGCCTGTTTTCCGCTTCCCAAGGGAACTTAACCGCGGCGTCGTGTAAGGCCTCGTAGACTGCTTCGGGAATATCCCTGCCCCCCCGGACCCGGATATTGTTAAGCTGCTTTCGTACGGAATCAAAATTCCGGGTAAAAGGAATCACCCTGGTAAGGTAGTCATCGTTGTAATCTTTGTAGAGTACAAGCCCAATCCGGAAATCAGAAAATTCCGCAATGATCTTTTCCAGCATGGGGATGAGTTTCTGCCTTATGGCGTCAATATCATCCTTCATGCTGTTTGTAGTATCAAGGCAAAGTACTAAATCTACCTCTTTCCCCTTTTCTTTTTCCAGAACGGCCTGGATCTTATCAACTAAATCATCGGATCCTGTAGCATAGATAAGATCCCCTCCCCCGCTCCTGGTAATTTCCGTAAAGGCATCTACGGTGTCTTTCATAAAATTGCCCTCGGGGGGACCTTTCAGCGGTTCCTGTACCACCCGGAGCACGTAAGGGTTATCCCGAAAAGCGCCCCGGTAATCGGCATAGGGCAGCTCAAAGGCCCGTATGTTAAGGTAGGTTCCGTCCACAACATAGACTTCCCCATGGCGGGTGTCGGCGTATCCGTAGTAGAGGATATAGGGTATGTATATATGGAAAGCCTCGCCCAATTCAGGGTGGGTTTCCGGGCTGGAATCAAGGAGAGAATAGATCCCGTTTTCCGGAGGTATGGGGACCCCGTCAAGGAGGCGGATCTCATTGCCGTTCACGGCGTTCCATTCGGCAGTACGGTAAGCGTAATTATCGCTTGTCATACTGGGGTCCCTGGTCGTTTCGGTGAGCAGCACGGAGCCTATGCCGTTCTTCCTGCGGATGAAAAGATGGTAGCCCCCATCCACCCGCTGCTCAATACGGATATCATCGGTTGTAATAGACAGATCCTGGGCAGGGAGGGACAGGGCGGAAAGGATGAACATACCGGCTGCAAGCAGGGCAAACCGGACCGGGTTTTCGTCCATATCGCAAATATCGGCGGAATTGGAATTGATAATAACAGACGAAGCCTTTATTCCCTAAGGAAGCACTGATTAATCGGTATTTAAGATTAACCACGGACCTCACCGACGACACGGACAAAGATAAGTTATTGTACTACAAAGCTTTAGCTTCCGTCTGTGAGGTCCGTGTGGTCGGTGGTTAATTATATTCGATTTACTCAGTGCTACTTTAATGTGGCATTTGCGCAATGAAATGAGCAAATGCATAGGGCAACGCTGATTAGCGTCAAGTTAATCAGTGTTGCCCTAACAAACCCGATTTTATAGCATAGAACTCTAATTTTTCCACAGAAAATTTATCTAAATTTTACATAGCCGGTCCACCTATGCTTTTCTCTTGACTTTTCTATCAAAAATGATAAGATTTAATCATGACAAATTTGCAATTTTTGTCATTTAGGGTGATTGTATGGCTATTGAAATTATCGCAACCGGACGGGCTGTTCCGCCTAAGCGGGTTACCAATGACGATCTGGCGGAGAAGCTTGATACCAGTGACGAGTGGATCCGGTCTCATACGGGGATTGGGGCGCGGCATATTGCCGATGAAACGGTAGCTTCCAGTGACTTGGCCCTGGAAGCGGCCCAAAAAACCCTTCTCTGGGCTATAGAATCAGGTTCGGTTCAGGAAAAGACGATAACCCGGCTGGCCGAAACCATTGACCTCATTATCCTGGGAACTACCACCCAGGATTATTACGGCTGCCCGGCTACTTCCTGTATTGTCCAGGGCAAATTAGGAGCAAAGAACGCGGCGGCCATAGATATCTCCGTGGCGTGCAGCGGTTTTATCTACAGCCTCGAAACCGCCGCGGGGCTTCTTCTGATTAGCCCCATACGGAAGCGGGCTTTGGTCATCGGCGCGGAAACACTGTCCCGGCTTACGGATTGGGATGACCGGCAGAGCTGCGTCCTCTTCGGGGACGGCGCGGGTGCGGTATTACTGGAAAAAACCCAAGCCCCGCTAAAGGGACAAAAAAAGCGGGGGCTCCTCAGGTCTATCCTGGGGGCGGACGGCTCAGGCTCAGAGCACCTCATGATACGGAGGGGCGGGAGCCGTGCGCCTTTTAAATCCGGAGAAACTGTGGACAAGGCCCCCTCCATAGAAATGGACGGCAGGGCGGTTTACAATTTTGCTGTTAACGCGATTACCTCTACCATAGAAAATCTCCTCAAAGAAGAGGGGATTGGCCTAAAGGATGTGGCGCGGATCATACCCCACCAGGCAAACGCCCGGATAGTTCAGGCCGCGGGAAAACGCCTGGGCATTCCGGATGAAAAATTCTACCTGAATATTGAAGAATACGCAAACACCTCCTGCGCTTCCATTCCTATTGCCCTGGACGAACTCAACCGGGCCGGAGAATTTAAGAAGGGAGACCTTATCATGACCGTAGGCTTCGGCGGCGGGTTAACCTTTGGAGGTAATCTGATTATATGGTGAATATATGGTAACAAAGGACACAAAAACAGTATTTCTGTTTCCCGGACAGGGCGCCCAGTATCAGGGCATGGCCCTTGATCTCTTTGAGGCGGGGGGGAAATCCGTGAAGGATCTTTTCACCTTGGCTTCGGATATTATGGGACAAGACATGGCGGCCCTGATCCGTAATGCGGAGGCGGACGCCCTGAAGCGGAGCGATATCACCCAGCCTGCGGTTACCCTGGCCAATCTTGCGTCGGCGGCCTTCCTGGCCGAACGGGGTATCACCCCCTTTTCCACCGCCGGTTTCAGCCTGGGCGAATATGCGGCCCTGGTAACTTCCGGAATCATCGGCGCGGAAGACTGCTTCCGCCTGGTAAAGTTCCGGGGGGAGGCCATGCAGGCCTCAGCCGACCGCATCACCCGTGAAGCAGGGGGCGACAGCAATGCTGCGCCGGGTATGGCGGCGGTAATAGGCCTCCCCCCGGAAAAAGTGGAAACCCTTATCGCGGAATGGACCGCCGAAGGACTATCCGGGCTTTACGGGGCGAATTTTAATTCCCCTAAACAGGTGGTGGTTTCGGGAACCGCGGCGGCTTTACAGGCGGCCTCTGACAAATTCAAGGCGGCGGGGGCCAGGCGCTTCCTCCCCCTTCAGGTAGCGGGCCCCTTCCATTCACCCCTCATCGCCGATGCCGCGGAAGCCTTTTCTCCGGTCCTGGAAAAAACAGTGTTTAAAGACCCGGTAATTCCCTGTTACTCCAACGTATCCGGAAAGCGGGTGAAGAGCGGCGATGAGGCAAAGAAACTCGCCCTGCGTCAGATCACGGAAGCGGTGCGCTGGACAACCGAAGAAGCGTCCATCGTGGAAGAGCCGATCGAAGCGGCCCTGGAAGCGGGGCCCGGACGGGTACTCCAGGGACTCTGGCGGGATTCGGGGAACGCCGCTCCCTGTTACGGAGCAGGAACAGTATCGGAAATATGCAACCTTTGATCGTGCTCATTTCATTGACAGAAACGACATTAGGGGAGAAAAACCATGAGACTTGAAGGAAAGAAGTGCCTCATAACCGGATCTTCCCGGGGTATAGGCCGGGCCATAGCGGAAAAATTCTTAAGCGAAGGCGCGGAGGTCTGGGGGAGCAGCACCAAGGAACCTCCTGATCTGGAAGAATGGATTGGTAAAAGCGGGGCTAAGCTCCACTGGAAGTGCGCTGACCTGGGAAACCTGGAAACGGTAGAAAATGTAATCGAAGAGCTCATTAAAGAATCCGGCGGTTTTGATGTCCTCGTGAACAATGCGGGAATTACCAGGGACAACCTTTCATTCAGAATGACCCTCCCGGATTTCCGGAAAGTGCTGGATGTAAATCTAAGCGCGGCCTTCCTCGTGGCCAGAACCCTAGGCCGGGATATGCTGCGCAAGAAGCGCGGCTCTATTATCAACATGGCCAGCGTTGTGGGCCTCCACGGCAACGGGGGACAGGCGAACTATTCCGCAAGCAAGGCGGGACTCATCGGGCTGACCAAGAGCCTTGCCCGGGAAGCGGCCAGCCGGAACATACGGGTCAACGCCCTGGCCCCCGGGTACATCAGTTCCGACATGACCGCCGCCATGAGCGACGCGGCGAAGGATGCCATGCTGGGAATAATCCCCCTGAAGCGCGCCGGCCTTCCGGAAGACGTAGCGGCGGCGGCGCTGTTTTTTGCCTCCGACGAATCATCCTACATCACGGGCCAGGTACTGAGCATAGACGGCGGAATGTTTATCTAACGCTGAAAAGCACCGGGTTTTTCAGCGTTGCCCTAAGGAAGCACTGGTTTATGCAATTGAGCATAAATCAGTGCTACTTTAATGTGGCATTTGCGCAATGAAACGAGCAAATGCATAGGGCAACGCTGATTAGCGTCAAGTTAATCAGCGTTGCCCTAAGGAGAGCAGAATGACAGGCGTGAAAAAAAGGGTAGTTGTTACCGGCCTTGGAGCAATTTCCCCCATCGGTAATACTGTAGAGGAATTCAAACAATCCTTGATCGCCGGTAAAAGCGGAATAGGCCGTATTACCTTATTCGATACAACCGGCCTTGACGTACAGATCGCCGGGGAAGTAAAAAACTTCAACCCCTCAGACTGGATGGACAAGAGGGATGCCCGGAAGATGTGCCGGTTCAGCCAGTTTGCCGTGGCCGCCGCCGCCCAGGCCCTCTCCCAGGCGGGCCTTCTGGAAAAGGATTCCGCATACCCTGGGGACGAAAAGGGGACGGCAGAAACACTACCCCTGGCGCAGGGAAAAAGGATCAGGGGAGATCCCGCCCGGGTAGGGATTGTGCTGGGGAACGGCATAGGCGGCTTTGAAGTGGTAACCGAGTCTTTCAGAAAACTCTTCGAATCCGGCCCCCGGCGTATGCTGCCTTTAACAGTACCCATGATGATAGGGAACGAAGCCGCCGGGAATGTCTCCATGATCTTCGGCGCCAAGGGCCCTGCCTATACCCAGGTAACCGCCTGCGCGTCAGGCGCCGATGCCCTGGGCCAGGCCCTGGACCTGATACGTTCCGGCAGAGTGGATATGGTCATAGCCGGGGGGACTGAAGCCTGTATCGTCCCCTTTTCCATCGGCGGCTTCCAGATGCTCAAGGCCCTTTCCACGAAGCACAACGACGAGCCGGAAAAGGCGAGCCGCCCCTTCTCCGCCAACCGGGACGGTTTTGTCCTGGGTGAAGGGGCGGGGGTTCTTATCCTTGAAAGCGAGGACCACGCCAAGGCGCGGGGCGCAGAAATACTGGCGGAGTTCGCCGGCTACGGAGGGACTGCCGACGCGTACCACATCACTTCTCCGGACCCTTCGGGTGATGGGGGCGGCCGGGCGATCAAGCTTGCCCTGGAAGACGCGGGGCTTAAGCCGGAAGAAGTGCAGTATTACAACGCCCACGGCACCTCCACGGAAATCAACGATGTTACCGAAACTAAAATGATCAAGTACGCCTTTGGAGACCACGCCTACAAGCTGAAAATTTCCAGCACCAAAAGCATGACCGGCCACTGTGTGGCCGGAGGCGGCGGGATTGAAGCCATCGCCTGCATCCTCTCTATCCGGGAAGGGATCTTCCCCCCCACCATCAACCTGGACGCCCCTGATCCCGAATGCGACCTGGACTACGTACCCAACAAGGTCCAGTACGGTACGATTACTGCCGCCGCTTCGGGCAACCTCGGATTCGGCGGGCATAACGGGGTCGTGGTTTTTAAAAAATACGGAGCGTAACAATGGGTAATGAAATAGAATCGCTGCTGCCCCACCGGGAACCGTTTTTATTTGTAGATGAAATCGTAAGCGCCGGTAAAGAAAAAATAGTGGCAAAACACGTATTTACCGAAAAGGAATTCTTCTTCAAAGGCCACTTCCCCGAATACCCCGTGGTGCCCGGCGTGATCCTGGTGGAGACTATGGCCCAGTCCGGCGGGGCGGGCCTGCGCAAACTCGGTATCCTTGGCGCGAACGCCCTGTTTTTTCTCGGCTCTGTGGACAAAGTAAAGTTCCGCCGGCAGGTCAGGCCCGGGGAAGAACTGCGGAGCGAGATAGAAAATCTGCGAGTTTCGCCCAAGATGATAAAACAGGCGGGGAAAGCCTACGTAGGGGACGAGCTTGCCGCCGAAGCGGAGTGGCTCTGCCTGGTGGGGAACGCTCCCGTACCGTGAACCGCACGGCCTTCCGATCACCAAAGCTCTGTCCATATAAAGTAACCGGCTTTACGGACAAACGCTATTTAAGCATTTGCCGGTACTCTATCAGCCGGACGTTGCCCGCCTTAGCGGCCATTTCCTTGCAGGCCTCAGTAAAACCGCTGCGGGAAAAAACAAAAAGATATTTCCTGCTGTATTCTTTAAAGAAAACCATTTCCGATTTTTCTTTTAGATCCTTAAGTACACCGGAGCCTATTTTCTGCTTCCGCCATTTACATTCACAGAGAATGATGTTCTTTTTACCATCATGAGCTGCCAGGTCAATTTCCGCTTCCTGTTTTTTTACAGGATCGCTGCCCCACCAGCGTCCCGCCTGGATAAAGGTAAAAGGAAGGGCGTTTGTGCCGTTCACGCGCCACAGGTACTCTTTTACTATACTTTCAAAGATCCTGCCCATATAGGCGTCTAAATCCGATTCAACAATGTTACAAATCAAATCTCCCTTGTTGTTATTAATAAAAGAGATATATGCGGGAATAAAACGGTACCAGAAACGCAGCATATTGTCATTTAGCACATACAAGCTCCTTTTGCCGCCGCCCTCAGGAACCGGGCTTTCCTTTTGAATCAAATTTAAGGCCAGGAGGTTTTTCATAAAACCGGTAATGTTTCCGCTTTCCAGTTTTGCCTTGCCCGAAATATCGGAATACCGGGCATTGCCCCCCGCGATGGCCGTAAGAATGGAATTATAATTTGACGGATTCCGGACTTCCTGTTTTAAGATGCCATCGGGCTCATCAAGCAGAGGCGCCCCCTGTACAAGGTAATTCTTAAGCAGATTTTTTTTGAAAGACAACTTCTCGTCGTAATACTCAAAGTATTTGGGAATTCCGCCGTAAACGCCGTAGATATAGGGGAGTAATTGTACGTCGGTTTTGCGGAAATAATCCTTCATTTCAAAAAAAACAAATGGTTCTATTTTAAGCTGAAAGGTTTTTCTGCCGTAAAGCGGCCGCTTATACGTAAAAAAGTAATTTTCCATCATAGCCATGGAAGAACCGTTAATGATGATAAAAAGTTTTGAGCGATCTTTGTTCTCATCTATGAGTTTCTGTAAAACAGATGAAATGCCGGGATATGAAACGGCAAGATAGGGAAATTCATCAATAACAAAAACAAGCCGCTTTTTTACGGCAGTCTTAAATGTTTTTTCCAGAGCATCGTGAAAACTGAGAAATACCGATGAATTAAGGCCGCCGCCGCTCCCGGCCAGAATACTCCGGCTCAGGGATACCAGGTTTTCCTCGGCGCTGGTTTCCATGGCGGTAAAAAAAACGGCTTCTTTGTCTTTGATAAACTCGTTTATCAGGGTTGTCTTGCCAACCCTCCTGCGTCCGTACATAACGCCGAGTTCGAATTTTCCGGAAACGTAATGCTCTTCCAGAGCCGCCAATTCCGTCTTTCTGCCTATAAACACAAACGCACCTGCAATATTCACATTTTGGTAAGTTATAACTTACAAAGTTATAACTTACCAAAATATATACCATAGGAGCATTGTCTGTCAAGCCGGGGGAACATAACTCTGTAACTCAAGCGGTTTATTTCGTCTTACTACCGGCTTTTAGGGCACTCAAGCACGATCTTCACAAGTTCCGGCGGGTTTTTCAGCATTAAAGCGAAGGCGTCCTTGTAGCGTTCAAGGGGGAAGCGGTGAGAGATAAAGCCGTCAATTTTATACTTTCCTTCCTTCATCAGTTCCTGAACCACATCAAAGGTGTACTTCCTCTTCCCATTCCAGTTTTCCATGCCGTGGGCGTCAATGCCGATAAGCTTCAATTCCTGCCACCAAACCGGGGTTTCATCATACGTTATGCCCCGCATGTGATGGCCTATCTTCACCAGGGTTCCCCGGGCGCGGAGGAAGCGAAGACAGCTCGTGTTGGCCCAATTGCCGCCTACGCAATCGTAAACCATGTCGAAGCCGCCTATAAGCATGGTATTGCCCCGGAAACCACGGTAGAGTTTTGCCCCCGTAGCCTTGGCTACCGCTTCGTATGGCGGCCCGGAAAGAACATGATCCGCTCCGAGCTTTAAGGCGAATTCCTGTTTTTCCCGGATCCGTTCCATCACCCAAATTTCACATTTTGGCTCGATGATCTTTAGACACTGAACCACACCAAGGCCGATGGTGCCGCAGCCCAGGACCATCACCTTGGCGCCCGGTTCGGGCTTCGCCATAAGCGCCGTGTGCAGTGATACTGCGGCAGGCTCAATCATCACCGCCTGATCATCGCTCAGGGCGTCATCAATCTTACTGAGCTGCTGTTCCGGCGCGAGATAATAGTCCCCAAAGCCGGCTCCGGTATCGGGAAGCTTTAAGGGGGAAGGTTCGCCGTAGTTCTCACAAAGACAGTAATTTCCCTCAGCACAGAAGCGGCAGGGCGCTTCAATGCCTTTATTTCCGCAGCAGGACATGTACTCCCGCAGGGTTACCCGGTCACCGGCTTTGTACCTGGTCACTCCGGAACCGGTTTCTTCCACAATACCCACCGTTTCATGTCCCAGATAGGTGCGCAGAGAGCCGGGCATTGGTTCCAGGGCGCAATCGGTACCGGTGGTGGCCCGGAAAAAACTGAGGTCCGTACCGCAGACCCCGGTAACGATGTTACGGATACGCAGCCACTTAGGCCCCGGCAGAGGCGGGTCCGGCAGATTTTTATCGTACTTTACCGCGTTAAGGCTGGTAAAGAGCAGGCTGTTACAATACTTCGCGGCAAATTTGGTAAGAAGTATTTTGGGAATATTCTTTTCAAAATAAATAGTTTTCATGTTCTTTCCGATAGAAAGGATATAACCGGGATCTTCGCGTCATGTCAGCATGCCCTGTAGTATGGCCATGAAGTCGTTGAGATTCATAGCGTATTCCGGAGACCCCACAACTTCTACGCAGCCTTCCTCCACCCCCTGCACAAATCCCACGTCTTTTAGCAGCACCTTCAAGGCCCCATCAACGTTGAAAAAATGGAAGAGTACAAAGGGCCTGCGCCTGGCATACACCCCGTGGCCTGATTTGGACTTTCCCGCTTTAACCCTGAGGTAACAGGCGATCTCAGGTTCACTCGAACCGGGCTTATCCACCACGAACTGGTAAATACGGTCAGGCTGGCGCTTGCACCATTCCGCCATCTCCGGGTTTCCGAGCTTATTGTAAACGGAAAGCGCCCTCGAAACCATGTAGAGGCTCATCTTTACCTTGAGCCGCCGCTTTACGGGGTCCTTCGGGCGGCTGCCGGGCATCATGATCATAAGGGACATGAGGAGGCTGAACACCTTGAGCAGGAGCCCTAGTTTGCCGAACCCTTTAATGGCCGGCAGGGCCGCTCCGCCCCGGAACATGGTATTCATCTTCGCCACCGTGGGGAAGCTTAGGACGATGTCCGGCTTTTCCGCCGGCCCCAGGATCACCTGGAATTCCCCCTTGTTAAAGACCAGGTGGCAGGCGAGAAATTCTTCCCCCCCATTGCCTCCGGGATTCTTCGCCCCGATTTGCACCACCGCCTTAACATCCTGAAATTTTGCCTTCATGGCAGGATCATCTTCAAGGACTACCTTCATCACCGGGAAGGCGGCATTAAAGAACAGTTTTGCTGTTATTATATCTTGCGGCGTTGCGGCCATAAAAACTCCCTTTTTTCCAGGACATTCTTCCGAATCGTCATTCGTCGTTCCAGTCCTCATCGGCTTCAAATTCCATGCCCATCATTTCGCGAACCTTTTCTACAATACCGTTACTGTCAAGACCGTAATGGGCGTAGAGATCTTCCGCGTAACCTATTGTGGCAAACTCATCCTGGAGGCCGTGTTTCTTAAACACGCAGCCCTTTCCGGATTCGGCAATAACGCCGCCCACCGCATCGCCGAGGCCGCCCATCACATTGTGCTCTTCAACGGTGAGTATGCGCCGGGTTTCAGTTACCGCCTTCATGACAGCTTCCCGGTCAAGGGGCTTAATGGTGTGCATATTGAGCACCCGTACCGAAAGGCCGTCCTGCTCCTTAAGGGTCCGGGCGGCCTGCATCGACTGGAGCACCGCGATACCGCAGCAAATAATGGTAAGGTCCGTTCCATCGGTCATCCCGGCGGCCTTGCCGATTTCGAAGGCGTAATCTTCGTTTTCATAACAGGGCGGTTCAAAGCCCCGGCCGATCCGGATGTACACAGGACCGGGGATGTCCATCACGGCCCGTACTGTCCGGCTTGTCTCAATACCGTCGGCAGGGCAGATCACCGTCATGTTGGCGATGGAACGCATGATGGCAAAATCCTCGGTACAATGGTGGGTAGTCCCGGCATGGCCAAAAGATATGCCCCCGTGGGTAGCGATAATTTTGACCGGCAGATTCTGATAGGCAATATCGGTACGCACCTGCTCCCCGGCCCGCATAGAGGCGAAGACAGCCATGGTAGAGGCAAAGGGAATGAGTCCCGCCTTGGCGAGTCCTGCGGCGATACCGAACATATTCTGCTCGGCGATGCCTACATTGAAAAAGCGATCGGGAAAAGCCTCGGCGAAGTGCACAATTGCCGTTGTCTTTGCAAGGTCCGCGGTAAGTCCCACAATGCGCTCATCGTACTTACCCATCTCCGCCAAAGTACGGCCGTAAATTTCCCTCGCGGTCATAGTGGCGGAATCGTAGCAATTCCAGGTGGTTCCGGTAACAACAGCCATACTACTCACCTCCCTTTAAAATACTCGCCTTGGCTTTTTCGCAGAGCTCCGAATCGCCCGAAGCGTAATGCCAGACCACGTTGTTTTCCATAAAGTCAACTCCCTTGCCTTTAACGGTATTGGCCAGAATAAGCACGGGTTTGTCCGCGGCCTGCCAGGCTCTGTCCAGCGCCGATGCCAGTTCCTTTAAGTCATGGCCGTTAACTTCGATTACCTCAAATCCGAAGGCCCGCCACTTGTCGGCAAAAGGCTCCAGGGCCATCACCTCTTCCGTTCTTCCGTCGATCATAAGCTTGTTCCGGTCCACAATGGCGATAACGTTGCCAAGGCGGAAGTGGGAAAGGGCCATGGCGGCTTCCCAGACGCTGCCCTCGCAGCATTCGCCGTCCCCTAAAAGGCAAACCGTTTTCCAGCTCTGCTTGAGGTACCGCGCCCCCAAACCCAGACCTATGGCCATGGAAAGACCGTGTCCCAAAGACCCTGCCGAAACATCGCAGCCCTTAACCTTATTGCTGTCGGGGTGCATGGCAAAGGGAGACCCGAAGTGATTAAATAACTTGAGTTCTTCTTCAGGGAAAAAACCTTTCTTAGCCAGAACGGGAATAAAACCTGCCGCGGCGTGTCCTTTGGAAAGGACAAACCTATCCCGGAGAGGCCATCGGGGATCGTCCGGTTTTACATTGAGGTACTTGAAATACAGAATTGTAAGTATTTCTGCAATGCTTAAGGATCCTCCGATATGGGCGCCTCCGGACCATGCCATAATATCGATCATGGTAAGCCTGAGTTCTTTCACGATCCTGGTGAGTTTGTCAAACTCCTCTTCGCTCAAGGGCATAGAAACCTCCTAATCAGCACAAATAACAAAAAAAACAGGAGAACATTTATTTATTGTATCCTAGTTTTGAAAGAAGTCAAGAAATATTTTTTTAAGTGAGGCAGTTCCAAAATGTCAGATTTTCGAACTGCAACCTTGGATTTAAAGGAAAAATCGGGCTTTAGACCGGTTTTTCCAAGAGCCGGTTCCAAAACTAAACGAGTTTTGGAACTGGCTCAAGTGAGGAGTTAAAAGAGAAAAAAACTTCTTCCCACTCTTCACTATCAACTACTCCCAACTACTCCGCCCAGTCGCGGCTGCGGCCCACGGCTTTGCGCCAGCCTGCAAGAAGGGTCTCCCGTTTGGCGGCATCCATGTGGGGAGTGAAAGCGGCGTCTTCCCTCCACATGGCCCTAACTTCGTCCAGGTCTTTCCAGAAACCTACCGCTATTCCTGCCAGATAAGCCGCGCCTAAGGCGGTGGTCTCCCGAATCACCGGCCGGGATATACGGCTGTCAAGGATATCGGACTGGAACTGCATGAGGAACTTGTCCCTGGTAGCTCCGCCGTCCACCCTCAGTTCCCCAAGCCTGGCGCCCGTATCCTTCTCCATTGCCTGTACCAGATCCAGACTTTGATAGGCGATCGCTTCTTCTGCGGCACGGATAATATGGTAGCGTTTGGTGCCCCTGGTGATGCCCACAATAGCGCCCCGGGCGTACTGATCCCAGTAGGGGGCGCCTAATCCGGTAAAGGCCGGGACCAGGTACACGCCGCCTGTGTCCGGGACCTTTCCCGCATAGTATTCAGAATCGGCGCTTTCGGTGATAAACCGCATCTCGTCCCGGAGCCACTGGATGACGGCGCCCCCCACAAAGACGCTCCCTTCAAGAACGTAGCGGATCGTACCGGGCAGACTTGCGCCCAAGGTTGTCAAAAGACCGTTCTTGCTTTCACAGGGTTCAGGCCCGGTATTCATGAGGAGGAAACAGCCGGTTCCGTAGGTGTTCTTCGCCTGGCCTTTCTCGAAACAGCATTGGCCGAAAAGCGCCGCCTGCTGATCCCCGGCGGTACCGGCAATGGGAATCTCAACACCCTGAATATTGGCCTTGCCATAAACAGAACTGGAGGGCCGTACTTCAGGCAGACAGGCCCGGGGTATATCCAAAAGGGACAGTAATTTCTCGTCCCATTGCAGCTTGTGGATATCAAAGATCATGGTCCGGCTTGCATTGGTATAATCGGTAACGTGTACTTTTCCGTTGGTAAGCTTCCAAATAAGCCAGGTATCCACAGTACCGAACAATATTTCTCCCTTTTCCGCCCGTTCCCGCGCTCCTTCAACATGATCCAGGATCCACTTGATCTTGGTTCCGGCAAAGTAGGCGTCAGGTACAAGCCCCGTAATTTTTCTGATGTACTCTCCGTAACCGTCCGCGTTGAGCTTGTCCACGATATCCGCGGTGCGCCGGCACTGCCACACAATGGCGTTGTAAACGGGCCTGCCTGAATTTTTATCCCAGAGGATCGTAGTCTCCCGCTGGTTTGTTATCCCTATGGCGGCAATATCCTCCGCGGCAATACCCTGCCCGGTAATAAGTTCCATCATCACCGCGTACTGGGAGGAATAGATCTCCATGGGGTCATGTTCCACCCAGCCTTCCCGGGGATAGATCTGGGCAAACTCCCGCTGAGAAGCCCCGATCATCTTCTGCTCCCGGTCAAATAAAATTGCCCGGGAACTGGTGGTCCCCTGATCCAGGGATAAAATATACGTACCCATAAAACCTCCTTGTATAAAAAACCTTATTTTTCAACCGCTTCAATGGCTTTTTTTAAAGCGGATTCCAGAAGTTCCCCGGGCGGTTCCGCTATGTGCCCCAGCTTCCTCATGTCTTCCACAAGTCCTCTGGTTGCAAGGATATCCGCCTTGGCCTTCCGGTACACCTCGTCCCAGGAAAGGTTCAGCCGCGCCACCCCTTCCCTGACGGCCTCCTGGGCCACATCCGCCGCTTCCCGGGCGAATACGTCGGTCTCTTCCATATTAGCGATGATGTTATCAGGGCTTATTCCCCGCTGCTCGGAAAATTCCGCAATGGAATAGGCGCAGCGTATGGCCATACCGTCGGTAATCTTCCGGGCCCGCACCAGCAGCGCGCCCTTGAGGATGCCGGGGAAACAGACCGAATTGTTCACCTGGTTGGGAAAATCCCCCCGGCCGGTGGCGACAATATACGCCCCCTCTTCCTTGGCGGCATAGGGCCAGATCTCAGGCACCGGGTTGGCGCAGGCAAATACGATGGATCTGTCCGCCATGGAACGGACCCATTCCCGCTTCACCGTATCCGGCCCGGGGGTGGAAAGGGCGATAAGTACATCCGCCCCCTTGACCGCATCGGCAATGGAGGGCGCCCTGCCGGGATTGGTTTTTTCGCAGATCTCCCATTTCCGGTAGTTCCGTTTATCGTTCCTGATATCTTCCCGGCCCGGATGAAGGGAGCCCTTGGAATCAAACACGGCCATTTTTGCGGGATCCCCGCCGTCTGTTAAAATGAGCCGGGCGATAGTGGTGTTGGCGGCGCCCGCCCCAAGGAGCACTATTTTCGCGTCGCCGATTTTCTTTCCCGCCAGCTTTAACGCGTTAATGAGCCCTGCCAGGGTGATACAAGCGGTTCCCTGGGCGTCATCATGCCATACCGGAATATCGCAGGTTTCCCGAAGCTCATCAAGGACCCTAAAACAGTTGGGCTGGCTGATATCCTCCAGGTTCACCGCCCCAAAAGAATGCTGCGCCATCTTTACAAAATTGATAAGCTTTTCAGGGTCATTTTTGCCGTTCTCCCCCCGGGAATCAACGCACAGGGCTACGGCATCCACCCCCCCCAGGTACGTCATGAGCATGGCCTTCCCTTCCATCACCCCGAGTCCTCCCGGGGGGCTGCAGTCGCCGTCCCCCAGCACCCGGGTTGAATCCGACACTATCGCTACCATATTACCCCGGTTGGAAAGGGCAAAGGAACGGTCATTATCGTCCCTGATGGCGGTGGAAATTATGGAAACCCCCGGGGTGTACCAGACATTAAACCAGTTGAGGCCGTAAACGCCGCATTTGGGAACGGTCTGCATTTTTCCGCTGTAAAAAATATGGGCTTCCAGTGAAAGGTTTTTCAGAAATTGTGTTTTGGCCTGGGCCTTTTGATCCTCGGTAAAATGATCGGGGAAAAGGCTATCCAGGTTTTTTAGCGCGGGATCAATCTTCATATTTTCCTTCCTGTGTTGAGAGCGGAAACCGCCGGTTAAAAATTAAATGTATACGAATCGATTTTATATTCGTCTATAAGGGTTTTAATGGTCTTCTTGAGGCTTTCATTCAAGGGCACCCCTCCCTTTTCCTTCCGGTCCACCCACGCCAGGTATTCTTTCTCCCCTGCGGTATAGATCCTGTTCTGACCGGGCATCTTTCTGGAGGCCCTCAGCTGGCGCAGAATGTCGCCGGTAGTTTTCTTAAACTTGTCCAATTCCACAAAGGCACCTATATCAATGGCAATAAAGAAATGCCCCAGGTGATAGGGGATCTTTTTTCCGTTCGGATCAAAACCATTCAGGGCTTTAAGGAAATTTCCCTGTTGCAGGGCCGCAGAAAGAATTTCTACCACCGTGGCGTATCCGTAACCCTTGTAACCCGCAGTCTCCTCCCCAATGCCTCCCAAGGGGGTAAGGGCAAGGGTTCCCTTCGTGAGGCCAGCCAAAGCCTTACCGGGATCGGTTTCACTGTTGCCCTGTTCATCAATAACCCAGCCCTCAGGCATGATCTTCCCGATACGTTCGTAATGCTCAATTTTACCCCGCTGGGAAATTGAGGTAGCGCAGTCCAGCACAAAGGGGAAGTCCTCGTCCGAGGGGATACCCACGGTGAGGGGGTTGGTTCCCAGCATGTTTTCCACTCCAAAGGTTGGGGCGATGGACGACCGGGCGTTCGTGCCGGTGATGCCGATCATTCCGGCCTTGGTGGCCATGGTGGCATAGTAGCCGGCGATGCCGTAGTGGGTTGAATTCCGCACCACCACCATACCCATGCCGTATTTTTTCGCCTTGTCCAAAGCCATCTGCATGGACTTTTTCCCTATCACGTGTCCCATACCGTCATGGCCGTCCACCACTGCGGTAGCCATATAATCCTTTACAATTTCGAATTGGGTCACCGGATGCTGAATTCCATCTTTAATCCGGTCTATATAGATGGGCTTGAACCGGCCTACCCCGTGGGAATCAATGCCCCGCTTATCCGATTCGATGAGTATTTCGGCGCAGATTGCCGCATCCCCGGGAGGCACCCCCGCCTTTATAAACACGTCCTTCATAAAGGATTCCATCTTATCAAAACTTTCATACACCACATTCCCCGGCATGTTTCCTCCTCAAAAGTAAAAAGAGCGCAACAAAACAGCCCTTATCCGGCTATTTTGCTGCGCTCTTAATCTCTTCAGCAAATTGGATTTAAATTGAGTTACCGGAACCCCCCATCCAGGGAGGTTTCCTTGTTCCTGCTAAGATGAATAATACCACTTCCTTTACAATAACGCAAGATCACGGGTTGAAAAATTTTGATAATGTCCCCTACTTAACGCAAACCGCCGGTTACGTGATTGACATAATCCACCGTTTCCGGTAAACTGAGGGCTAGTTTATCGTTATAAACGGCGGCGTAGCTCAGTTGGCAGAGCATACGGCTCATATCCGTAGTGTCATAGGTTCAATCCCTATCGCCGCTAAAGCAGCGTTGATTAACGCAGTCGAGGGTTAATCAGCGCTACTTTAAAAACCGGTCATACGTGGCCGGTTTTTTTGTCTATCCGTTCCGCCATACGGTTCTGGTATAGATATATGATTTGATTTATAATTTTATAGTATATTATGGAAGTGGATAACGGAAATTTGGGGGAAAATAGGGGAGAATCTCCTGAGGGGGGGCTATGGCCCGCGGGAGACTTCCCCGAGGATTGTAAAACAGCCCTTGCTCATTTTTGCTCAATAGTCGATACCTGCGCCCCCCGGCTTAAGGCCGCCATGGACGTTCTGGATTATCCACGTTACGCCGGTATGGCCTGGAGTTTGGAACAAGCCGCCAGGAGCATCGGCGCCGAGGATCTGGCGGCTTTGGCAGAGCGGCTTCTTGTGGCGGGAAAACATGGAAACGGGGATTTTATAAAAGAAGAAACAGAGAAGCTGCTTGACGGATTTACGCCCCTGCGTTCTTTTGTATCGGCGCTTTTGGCGGCGGACATTCCGGAGACCAGCGGCGGCGATTCTCCCTTCATGGGGGTGTATGATATTTTGGAATTGGCGGATATGAAAGAGGCTCTGTTTAATATGGATACCAGGAAGGTTAACCGGCTGCTTGAATCCTATGGGACCCTGGCCCTGAATATAAAGGGAATGGAATTTGTAAGGGAATTGGAAAAGTATATTTACCTTTTTGATTACAATAAGGCAATTGCTTATATAGATGCAACTCTTGATAAAGAAGGCCGGTCTTGGGGGGAGGGGGAAGCATGACTCAATTTTTGATCCAGTCGGCTATGGGGATTGTCTCAATTATCAGCATAGCCATTATGATAATCATAATGTCCCACTGGGGACAGCCCCGTATGAAATACCTGTCCTTTCTCTCGGTACTGATTACCATAAACAATATAGGCTATTTTCTTCAGATTTGCGCCGTTTCCCTGGATTCGGCCGTCATGGCTTTCAAGTTTCAGATGTTCGGCGGCCCTTACCTGGGATTAATATCCATACTCTTCGGCCTTGACTATATCGGGCGTCCCATCAATAACAAGACGGTTAGGTACCTTCTCTATATGCCCGCCGCTGTTATTACCGTCATGGCGGTGGGTATGGATTTCCTTCCTGATCTGCTCATTACAAATGCCGGAATGGTTTCGGTGGAAAATAATGTACAGTTCCTGTTTGACTTTGGTCCTTTTTATTGGGTGTACCTGATTTATAATTTCAGTATATACATTCTCTTTAGTATTATTATCATTTGGCATTTTATTTCTTCCAAACGGGGGATAGGGCACAACATTGTTTTTATCACTATTGCGATCCTGCCCCTGGTGGCAAAGTTTAGCTCATTGGCCAGGTTTGCTCATAATCTGGATTTTTATCCTGTAGCCCGCACCGCTTCCCTGATCCTTCTCTACTGGTACACTATGCGCTACCAGGATCTGGAATGGCGCAACCTTGGCTGGGAAGCTATCGTGGGGCGTCTTACCGATGCGGTAGTGGTGCTTAACGCAAATAGCAGGATCATCAATATCAACCCGGCGTTTCACTCATACTTTTCTTCTTTCCCCTACACGGAGAATAAGAGTACCCTGGATGATTTTACCGCATACCTCAGGCGGCACATGCTGGAATCCTATCCTGAGAGCCTCTTTGACGATCTGGATAAAAAAATTTCACCCCGGCATTCCGCCATTGGCGGGGATCTCCGTCAGGGAGAATTTTCCATAAGCCCCCAATTTTCAACCGGGCAGGGAGGAGCGCCGGTAAAGCAGAGCTTTACCCTGACCGCGCAAGCGGTGCGGAAAAATGACCAGGTCATGGGACAGATCCTTATTCTGAATGATGTGAGTATCTACCGGAATATGATTGATCAGATTATTGAGCTCAAACAGCGGGCGGAGGCGGCTTCCCGGTCCAAGAGTGAATTCCTTGCCACCATGAGCCATGAAATCCGTACCCCCCTCAACGCCATCATTGGTTTCTCTGAGATTCTGCTCCAGAAAAAACTGTCCCAGGAAGCCCACATGGATTTGGAGCAGATTTACAATTCCGGTTCGGTGCTTCTGGGCATTATCAGTGATATCCTGGATATTTCAAAAATTGAGTCGGGGAACCTGGAATTGATACCCGTGGGTTATACCATACCCAGTATGATCAACGATACGATTCACCTTAACCTGGTGCGTATAGGTTCCAGGCTCATACAATTTGAGCTTGATATCGATGAAACCATCCCCCGCAGGCTCATGGGGGATGAGCTCCGGGTTAAACAGATCCTCAACAACCTTCTTTCCAATGCCATCAAGTATACCGATGAAGGAAAAGTTTCTCTCCGTGTTAATTGGAAAAGCCAGGGAGGGGATGTAGCGCTCCTCATCTTTGCCGTATCCGATACCGGACAGGGTATGAAAAAGGAAAACCTGGGGAAGCTTTTCTCCCAGTACCAGCAGTTTAACTCTAAGCGGAGCATTGAAGGAACAGGCCTTGGGCTTTCAATCACCAAAACCCTGGTGGAATTGATGGGCGGGACTATTCAGGTAGAAAGTGAATACGGGAAGGGAAGTACCTTTACCGTTACCATACTCCAGGAAATTGTCGATCCTGAACCTGTGGGAAAAGATATAGCGGACAACTTGAAACAGTTCCGTTTTATCAACACCCGTACCCGCCGGAAGGAGCGGAATATGTTCCGTGCCCGTATCCCGAATGGCCGGGTGCTCGTGGTGGACGATATTCAGACCAATATAGATGTGGCCCGGGGGCTGATGCTTTCCTATGGCATGACTATTGACGGCTTAATTTCAGGCCGGGAAGCGGTAGAAGCGGTGCGTGCCGAAAAGACGAAGTACGACATCATCTTTATGGACCACATGATGCCCGATATCGACGGTATAGAGGCGAGCCGGATGATCCGCGCCATAGGCAGTGATTATGCCCGGCGGATACCTATTGTCGCCCTTACCGCCAATGCCCTGGCAGGGAACATGGAACTTTTTCTCCAGAACGGGATCAACGATTTTCTGGCCAAGCCTGTAGACGTACAAAAACTGAACGCCGTTCTGGAAAAATGGATACCCCGGGAAAAGCAGATAAAGACCATCCAGGACCTTGAGGAGCAGGAATCCCAGGCCCGTTTCCCTGTCATAACCGGGGTGGATGTGGGGGCGGGGATTAACAATACCGGGGGTACCTTGAACGGCTATAAGCGTATCCTGGATATATTCATAAGCGATACGGAGAACCGGCTTCCCCAGATTAAGGCCGCCTATGAGGAGGAGAACTGGGAAAAGTACGCCGTTCTTGTTCATGCCATGAAAGGCGCCTTCAGGATTATCGGTGCGGCGGAGGCGGCGGAAACAGCCTCTTGTCTGGAAGATGCCGCCCGGCAGGGCGATAAAAAATTGCTGGATGCCGAAACGGAAAAAATGCTGGCGCTTTTTAAGAACATGGCGTCCGCCGTTATGAAGGCGGTTAAAGACAGTAATGCCTCCGAACAAGGCGCCGAATCAAAATGAGGCGTATTTTTATCCCAGTAGTAATACTGTTTTCTATTTTTTGTTTTCCTCTTTCGGGGGAAGAATTTGTCTATAAGTTCGCATCCGGAAACAAGTACCGGATTGTTTCCAGCGTAAGTGAGGACGTGTATATTGATTCTGTTCTTTCTCATCATGCTGAAATTCTGAACCGTATCGCGGTAACGGTAGAATCTGTGGAAAACGGCCGGGCCCGGCACCGGGCGGTCTTTGACACGGCCGAGAAAGCGGATGCCGTTAAATCCGGCGGCGGCGGGATCAAAGACGGAACCGGCGGAAGTTTTACCTGGGCCCGGGAATACGAATCAATTTTTGAAAAGGACAGTACCGGCGTCTTTACTATCGATAAACAGTACTTTATGCCGGTTGTACGAAACGTGCCGGTGTTTCCCCGGAAGAACCTCAGTCCGGGGGAAACCTGGAAATTTCAAGGCCACGAGGTTCATGATTTCCGTGACAGTTTTGGTATCACCGAGCCTTATTATATTCCTTTCACCGCCGACTATTCCTTTCTTGGATACCGGGAATGGAAGGGGAAGGAGTATCCGGCTGTATCGGTGCGCTACCTTATAGATGAGAGGCCTCCGAAGGCGGCCGGCCTTCTCTGGCCCCTGCGTATCAGGGGCGCTTCAGACCAGGTGGTGTACTGGGATCCCGAACTGGGCCAGACCCGTTCGTATACTGAAACTTTCAGCGTCCTCTTTGAACTTTCAAACGGCAGAGTTATTGAGTACCGGGGCCAGGCGGAGGCGGAACTTCAGAAAGTGGAAAGCATGGAAAAATCCAGTCTTGCCCGGGCGGTTGCCGAGGCGATTGAAGAATCCAAGGTGGCTGATACATCGGTACGGGTGACTGATGAGGGGGTGGTAATTGCCCTGGAAAATATCCAGTTTTCCCCCGATTCGGCGGTTCTCCGGCCTTCGGAACGGGAAAAACTCAACCGTATTGGCGAGATCCTAAACCGTTATCCTGATCGGGACATCCTTGTAGGGGGTCATACCGCCCTGGCAGGAACCGCCGAGGGCAGGGAACAGCTTTCCCGTGAGCGGGCGGCGGAGGCGGCGGATTACCTTATCCGCAACGGGGTCAGGACCGCCGACCGGGTCATCGTCCAGGGTTACGGCGCCGGGAAGCCCCTGGCGGGCAACACCACCGAGGCGGGCCGCCGCCGTAACCGCCGGGTGGAGATAACCATTTTAGAAAACTAATTAACCGTGCGGCCATGCGGCCGGGCATAAATTATTGTTTCTTTTTTCTTTTTATAAAAGTAAAATTCAATAAAAGTGGGACTTTCCTTGTACCTGTAACTAACACTGAGCTATACTTAGTTTCAGTTTTACATTCTAATAATTTTTTTATGGAGAAAAAGATGAAAAAGATTTGGATTTTGATAAGCGTTATCCTGATAGCGGGGATGGGGCTTTCCTGTTCAAAGGAAAATAAGGGATCCGCCGATTCGGCGGCGGTAGTTTTGACCATGGGTTCCTGGCGGGCCGACGATGTGACCCAGGTGAACAAGCTCCTGGCGGAATATAAAAAGATAAAGCCCAACGTGGAGATCCAGTTCCGGCCCACCAACCCGCCGGACTATAACGCGACCCTCAGGCTGCAGCTCGACGGCGGAACCGGCCCGGATCTGATGTACGCCCGTTCATACGCGCCGGGGCAGGAACTCTTTAACGCCGGTTATTTCGGGGACTGTACCGATATTCCCGGGGTCACCCAAAATTTTACGGAGTCCAATCTGGCGCCCTGGAAGATGCCCGGCGGAAAGCTGTTCGCCGTCCCCTTTGCGGCGGTATCCCACGCGGTGTATTACAATAAAACCATCTTCCAGAAGGAAGGGCTTTCCATTCCCCAGACCTGGGAAGATTTCCTGGCCCTCTGCGGAACCCTTCAGTCCAAGGGCTACACTCCCCTGGCGAACGGCGTGGCGGATGAATGGGATATTCTGGAGGTGTTCTTCCTGGGGATGCTCCCCAACTTTACCGGGGGCGCTGCGGACCGGGTCCAATATGAAACCGGGGCGAAGAAGCTGAACGATGCCAGCTTTACCGCCGCCTTCCAGGCCATGGCGGACGCGGCGAAGTACCTCCCCAAGGGCTATGAGTCGGTAACCTACAACGATTCCCAGGCCCTGTTCAACACCCAGCAGGCGGTGATGTTCATGGACGGTTCCTGGACAGCCGGGGTCTACGACGGCGCCCCCTTTGAATGGGGGCTCTTCGCCATGCCCGCCCCCCGGGGCCGCCCGG
>JAITNM010000161.1 GCA_031290475.1 Treponema sp.
ACCATGGGAAGCGCTGTTTTTTGCAATCGCGAATAAATCAGCGCTACTTTAATGTGGCATTTGCGCAATGAAATGAGCAAATGCATAGGACAACGCTGATTAGCATCAAGTTAATCAGCGTTGCCCAAGGGAAGCGCCGACTAACAAGTATTGAAAAAACCGGAAAATCCATGCCAATTACAATCGCTTTTTTAAAAAGATAGTATATAATCTATTTATTATGAACAAAACCATTTTAAAGAAAATCATCGATACTGCCGCAGGGAGGATTCCTGCGGATCTTGTAATCCGGAACGGCATTATCGCCGATGTCTACACAGGCCGCTTTATTCAGGGGGAACTGGCTGTCTCAGGGGAATTCATAGCAGGCATTGGAGAGCGGGGAACCTATGAAGGCCTTGAAATTTTCGATGCCCAGGGCCGGTATGTGCTTCCCGGTTTTATCGACAGCCATATTCACATTGAGTCTTCCTTTTTAAGTCCCGGAGAACTGGGCCGCCTCATCCTGCCCCATGGAACCGCCACGATAATAGCGGATCCCCACGAAATCGTGAATATCTCCGGCATAGCCGGACTTAACTATATGATGACTTCCGCGGAGGGGGCGGCGATGGATATCAAATTTATGCTCCCTTCCTGTGTACCCTCCACCCCCTTTGAACACGCCGGGGCCAATTTGGATGCCGCCGCATTGGAGGAGCCGCTGAAAAATAAAAAGATCCTGGGGCTTGGGGAAATGATGAACTACCCCGGGGTGATTGCCGCAAGTGATGATGTTCTGGATAAGCTGCTCCTTGCCATTTCGGCGGATAAGCTTATTGACGGCCACAGTCCCGGTCTTACGGGCCGGGATCTTAACGCCTATGCGGCGGCTATCCATACGGATCATGAATGCGCCACTGTGGAAGAAATGGAGCAGCGCCTTTCCCGGGGTATGTACGTAATGCTCCGCCAGGGTTCGGCCTGCCACGATCTCAGGAATCTCCTCAAAGGGATTACTCCGGAAAACAGCCGTTATTGCGTGCTTTGTTCCGATGACTACCAGCCCAAAACCATTTTTGAGTACGGGCATCTTGATAATGATCTGCGAATCTGCATAGCCGAGGGGATTGACCCCATGACCGCCTTGCGGATGGCAACACTAAATGTGGCGGAATGTTTCCGCCTCCAGGATCGGGGCGGCCTTGCTCCCGGAAGGCGGGCGGATATCGCGCTGGTGAATAACCTCACCGATTTTCAGGTGAGCGGGGTGTTTATAAAAGGGACCCTTGCCGCCCGGGACGGAAAATACCTATTCCCCCTTAAATACTGCGATGACCGGCCGGTACGGAGCAGTTTTCGTGTCAAGAATTTTTCGGTAAAGAAGCTCGCCCTTCCCCTGTCGGGAGACGATGTCTGGGTGATTGATGTTAAGGGCGGAAGCATCGTTACCGGCAAGGGGAGGGCGAAGGTAAAGCGGAACCCTGCGGGTGAATTCGTCCGGGATCCCGCCGTGGATGTGGCAAAGATAGCCGTGGTGGAGCGCCATCATAACACCGGTTCTGTGGGCGTAGGCCTTATCCGGGGTTATGGCATCCAGAGGGGAGCGGCGGCTATTTCGGTGGCCCACGATTCCCATAACATTATTACTGTTGGGACTAACGATGCTGATATGGCCGCGGCGGTAGAACGCCTCATAAGTCTGGGGGGCGGCGCGGTACTGGTTAAGGACGGCAATGTTCTGGAGGAAATGCCCCTGCCCCTGGGGGGTATCATGAGCGACAAAACAGGAGAGTGGGTGGATCAAAAACTCTCTTCCATCCAGAAATTGGCGGCGGATGAACTGGGGGTTTCCAGGGAAGTGGAGCCTCTCATGACCCTGTGCTTCATGTCCCTGGCGGTCATCCCTGAACTTAAAATTACCGACATGGGGCTCTTTGATGTGGGGCAGTTTAAGTTTATCCCCATCGAAGTATTGGAACAGTAACCTTAGATTTATCAAAATTTTTCAACACACCCTTGTTCAAAAGGGGAAGCTTAGGGTACCATAGGCTTATGGAGATTTCACAAAAGGGAGACTTACCTGCAAGGGGGAACGTTTATTTTGTAGGTATTAAGGGGACCGGTATGTGCGCGTTGGCGGAGCTTCTGCATAATACGGGATTCCGCGTCTCCGGTTCCGACCGGGATGAAGTTTTTTATACCGATGCTATTCTTAAAGAGCTTGGCATCCCCTACCGTGAATCCTTTGATACCGCCCACCTCGGCAAAAACACGGATCTTGTGATCTACTCCGCCGCATATTCTCCGGAAACAAACCCGGAGCTTAGAGAAGCGGAAAAACGGGGCATCCCCCTGTTAAAGTACCCTGAAGCCTTGGGGGCCTATTCCGCCCGGTTTGACGCTTCCGGAATTGCCGGGGTTCACGGCAAGACCACTACCGCCGCCCTGGCAGGAACCCTCATCCGGGGGGCAGGGCTTCCGGCCCAGGTCCTGGCGGGAAGCGCCGTGAGCGGTTTCGGCGGCCGCTCTACCCTCAATTTAGGTAACAAGTATTTTGTTGCCGAAACCTGTGAATACCGGAAGCACTTTCTCTCGTTTCACCCCCGGCGTATCGTACTTACCAGCGTGGAAAGCGATCATCAGGATTACTTTCCCACCTATGGATCTATTCGTGAGGCTTTTCTTGAATACACCGCAAAACTCCCTCCCGGGGGTGAGTTGATTTACTGCGCCGACGATCCCGGCGCGGCGGAGCTTGCCCTTACCGCAGGGAACCGTGCCGCCGGGGAAGGCCGGCCTGTCATCCTTACCCCTTACGGCTTTACCGCCTCCGGCCCCTTTCGTATTGATGACTGCCGTGTAGAAGGAGAACGCCAGATTTTTAACGTTGCCCTCTTTCCCGGCGAGCTGCGCCTCCGTGTTCCCGGACGGCATGCGGTTTTAGACGCCGTGGCGGCCCTGGCCTTGACAAACTCCCTTATGGCGTCCGAATATGGAGACGCTGGTCCGGACGGCGGAAGTACTGCGGACGGCTGGACGGCGGAAAAGCGGGAGCGTGTATGCTGCGCCCTTGAGGAATTCCGGGGGAGCAAACGGCGTTCGGAAATTGTTGGGGAGCGTAACGGTATCCTTTTTATGGATGATTACGGACACCATCCAACGGCAATTAAGACGACCCTGGCAGGACTTAGGGAATTTTATCCTGATAGAAGGATTGTTGTGAGTTTTATGTCCCATACCTACACAAGAACTGCGGCCCTTCTGGATGAATTTGCCGCTTCCTTTGAAAAGGCGGACATTGTGTTTCTGCACAAGATCTACGCTTCCGCCAGGGAAATTAATACGGAGAAGATAAATGGCAGGACCCTCTACGAAAAGGTTCTGGAAAAACGGGATAAGGTATACTACACCGAAGAGCCGGAAGACGCGGCAAATGAACTTGATGCGATACTGCGTCCCGGAGATCTCTTCATAACTATTGGGGCAGGGGATAATTGGAAACTGGGGAAGAAATTGTTTGATTTCTACCGGCAAACCGGTTTGCCGGCCCGGGGGAATAATTAATATGAAAAGCATGACCGGTTACGGGTATTGTAATTACCAGGATGAAAATTACCTGCTCTCGGTTGAGATAAAGGGGTATAATAACCGTTTTCTTGAAATAAACGTTAATCAGCCCCCGTTTTTATCTCCCCTGGAAAGCTGGATCCGGGAATCGGTATCCCTCCGGTTCAGCCGGGGGAAAATTGAGGTTAATATACGTTTTAAGGAGTACAATGCCTCTGTCACGGTAAATGTAAACCGGGGGGCCGTAGAAGCCTACAGTAAGGCAATTGCGGCCCTTTCCGGTGAATTTAACCTGGATGAAAAGCCTTCCCTCCAGGTGCTCTTGGGGCTTGAGGGAGTGCTGGACATTGAGAAGACCAGGGATGACGAGCGGTACCGTAAACTTATTGAACCGGCGCTCCGGACTGCTCTGGAACAATTTGCGGCCGAGCGGGACCGGGAGGGGCAACACACCGAAAAGGATATTCTGTCTAATCTTGATAGAATAGAAATACTTGTCAATAAGGTTTCCGCGTTTGTCCCGGCAATGGAAAAAGAATTCCAGGAAAATCTCCGCGCCCGGTTTAAGGAACTATTAGGCGATGAAGTTGATGAAAACCGCATACTCACCGAAACTGCTGTGCTCCTGGTTAAGTACACCATCGCGGAGGAACTCTCCCGTTTGGAGGCGCATCTTGCGGAATTCCGTGCGGAGACGGAACGAAATTCAAGCCCGGGGAAAAAACTTGATTTCCTCTGCCAGGAAGTAAACCGGGAGATCAATACCATAGGTTCCAAAACGCCGAACCTGGAGGTAAGCCGGGCGGTAGTGGATATGAAGGATGCTTTAGAAAATATCAGGGAGCAGTTGCGAAATGTCGAATAGCGATACTGTTAAAAACGCAAGAATAGCCATATCAGGGAAGAGCGGCTGCGGAAACACAACGGTAAGCCGTATGGCGGCGGAGAAGTTAGGCCTCCGGTTTATCAATTTTACCTTCAGAAGCCTGGCGCAAGAGAAGGGGATGAGCCTTGCGGAAGTCCTCCCCCTGGCGGAAAAGGACGATTCCTGGGACAAGGACGTAGACAGCCGTCAGGTTGCATTAGCCAGAGAAAAGGGCGGCTGTGTCCTTGGATCCCGGCTTGCCATCTGGATGCTTCCGGAAGCGGATCTTAAAGTGTTTCTTACCGCGAAGAGTGAAACCAGGGTACAGCGTATTTTAAAGCGGGAAGGGGGAGATCCCCGGGGGGTGGCGGAATTTACAGAAAAACGGGACAGACAGGACCGGGAACGGTATATCCGGATTTACAATATTGACAACAATGATTATGCCTTTGCGGATCTCGTTATTGACACCGATGACATAGATCCCCCGGCAATATGCAGCCTTATCGTAGAAAAACTAAAACAAAAATTTTCATAATGGATATCAAGGAATTTAGAAAGGTAATTTATTCATATTACGAAGAATCGGGCCGGCATTTTCCCTGGCGGGAGAAACCCTCCGGTTGGGGAGTATTGGTCTCGGAGTTTATGCTGCAGCAGACCCAGACCGACCGGGTTATCCCCTACTGGCTGCGGTGGATGAAACTCTGGCCCAAACCGTCCCTCCTTGCGGCAAGTCCCATGGAAACAGTGCAGCGGGAGTGGAGCGGCCTGGGCTATAACCGCCGTTCGCGTTTCCTCCGGCAATGCGCAAAATTTATCACCGAAGATCACCAGGGAAAGGTTCCGGAGACGCCTGAAATTTTGAAAACGCTGCCCGGTATAGGAAACTACACAGCGGGGGCAGTCGCGGCCTTTGCATACAATTATCCTTCGGTGTTCATTGAAACAAATATCCGTTCCGTTGTGCTCCACTTCTTTTTTCCTGATAAGGAAGGGGTTGAGGATAAGGAGATTTTTCCGGTTTTGGAAGAAGCCCTTGACAGGGATAATGCGCGAAAGTGGTATTACGCCCTTATGGATTACGGCGCGGCATTGAAAAAGGTAACAGCCAATCCCGGAAGGAGGAGCGCCGCCTATGCCAGACAGAGCCGGTTCGAAGGTTCCTTCCGCCAGCTTCGGGGCCGGGTAGTAAAATGTCTTGCCTTTAAAGGCCCTGCCACAGGAGAGGAAATTGCCAGGAGAACCGGCATTGACGAAGAGGAACTTTACAAGGTGATTGATTCATTGGAAAAAGAAATGATGGTGGCCGAAAAAGAGGGACGTTACTGTATCCCGTAAAGAATAGAGTTCTTGCGAAACCAACCGGATTTCACAAGAACTCTAATGACTCCCCGCCCCAGAGGCTCCCCCGCGAACCGGTGAGCGAGTTCTTGGGTATGTACCCTTCGCAACGGATCAGCAAAATGGAATATGGAAATCCCGGCAGAGATACTGAGCGGCAGTGCGTCCTGTGACCAGGGCTCCCGGGAGCCCGCCGGGAGGTTGTATGCGTTGTCCTGCAAAATACAGGCCCCGGATGGTTTTTGATTTAAAGGGGTAGGCCATCCTGCCCTGGCCGGGAAGGGTTTTCGTCATCCAGGAGCCGTGGTATGTTCCGCAGTACCGTTCATAGGTAAGGGGCGTTGCGGCATCCCGAAAGACCGCCTTGCCTTTGATAAGGGGGTACTGTTCTTCCAATCGGCTTACAATTGCGTTGACGAGTTCTTGCTTGCATTGTTCGTACAGGCCGTCTTCTTTTGCCTGCTTCCAGTAATCGTAAGTATCTCCCATAATAAGTACGGTCATAGCAGTAGAGCCCGGAGGGGCGTATTTTTCAAAGCCTGAGTAATTGCGGATTGTAACATTATCGACAGTAATTCCCGCATGGTCAAAGGGTTTTTCCAGAGCGCACAAGATCCCGGCAGGAAGGGACGACAAATCCGCAGCGACGCCAAGGGTAATAAAGGTGTTTACTACCAGCGCTGTCTTTCTGCGCATTTGCTTGAGCCAGTTTTCCCTGAGCCCTTCATCAAATAGAGTTTCTGCCATAAGAGTATCGCTGGAAATAATTACCGAATCGGTGTTTATTATTTCATTTCCTGTTTGAAGGGCATATATCCTGTTGCCTTTTACAACAACCCGGTCTATTTTTGTTTTATACCGGATTATCCCCCCCGCCTTGATAAAAGATTCCGCCATGTTTTGGGCCATCTTAAGCGCCCCTCCCTCTACATAACCGCCGTCTCCTGAGGTAAAGCAAGCCAAAGTAAAAAGAAGAGAAGTAGCGTCATAATCGGAATCAACCAAATTGGAAAGAAAAAAACGGATAGCCGGATGCCGGAACCGGAGTACAAAATCTTTTATAGAGATCTTATCCAGGACAAGCATACGGGGCAGGGCAGGTATTATTTTGACTAGAAATTTAATAAGAGAAGGGGTTTTATTCTTTGTTTTGATAAATGGAATATCCATCACCGGAACACTCACCGGGTGAAAACGTTTTATGTCCTTGAATAGTTTTTTGATCTGTTTTGTATCTTCAGGGGAAACCGAGCAAAGGTGGTTCTGAAACCGATCCATATCCCGGTAAAGAAATATACGTTCTCCGTGGCAATCAGAGCATAAAAAAGGATCGGTATTAAAGATCCGGGTTTCAGTGTTAATGGCTCCAACTTCCCGCCATATCCGGTTAATTGGTTTTTTTTCGCTTGAACCTGTGAGCCAGTGCATCCCCCCTTCAAAGAAATAGCCTTCCCGCCGCCAGCTGGTACAGTTGCCCCCTGCAATGATATGGGATTCATAGATAGTAACGTCAAACCCGCTTCGCCGGGCATAAATACCCGCCGTTAATCCCGCAATTCCCGCGCCAATAATCGAAACTTTTGCCATGGAAACGGATATTAGCAGTAAATATCAGATAATGTCAAGTTAAAAATGGGTATTTGCCTGCCTCCTACCACTTGACATTTTTTTTAGCCTATTATACTATTTTTATATTCCCCTGTAGCTCAGCTGGCAGAGCAAGTGGCTGTTAACCACTGGGTCCGTGGTTCGAACCCGCGCGGGGGAGTAAAAAAAGCCTGTCTTCGGACGGGCTTTTTTGTTGTAATTCCTTATACTACAAAGAATTAGCAAAATCCTGCCCAAGCCGTCTATTCTGACACTTCATTGACATTTGTCAAAATTATCGCTGGTTAGCGAAATGGTCAATGAATAGTCAACGGAACATGGTGCGAAGGAGTGGCGGATTATGCCCATATCGGTCGGGAAGTACCATCTCTTTGAAAGGCTTTTATTGAAATTTGGAAACGTCCTGATGATATGCGGAAGGAACGTCCTGAAATCGCTCTCATGTTCGGAACCCTTTTTTGCGTAACCGTATCGGCTGGTCTTCGTTCCGGGGAGATACGGGCCATAGATAACCGGGGACAAATAGGCCTCCTCAAAAAGGGCACTGACGAGGACCCCCGAAACCGGGCCGTGATTATTCCGGAAATAACCCTAAATATGCTGGAACGCTGGCTTGGCATAGAAAACTCATCGGTAAAGATTGTACGCTTGCCGAATTAGCCCAGGTTGTTGATCTTTAGCGTTTATTGGCGGAAAATAGACTTGTAGGGGATATTGATGCGGGATATAAGCCGGAGCAGGATACACTATTACGTTCTCTGTATAGGAGCTTTCGCCAGCCATAGAAACATCTCCCCGGCAGAAGCTTTCAACTACCTCTATACCTATAAGGGCATTGATTTCCTTATTGAGTGTTATGACGCAGAACATACCCTTTCCCTGGATGATGCGGTCGAGGATCTGACTACAGTATGCAACAACAATGGGGGAACCCTGGCGTGACCCTCTACCATGGTTCAAATATCGAGATTGCCCGTATTGATTTAAGCAAATGCCGCCCCTATAAAGATTTCGGCAGGGGTTTTTATACCACCCCCTTTGAGGAACAAGCGTGGGCTATGGCGAGAAGAACAGCCCGTCTTTATAGGGGGACACCCTGTATAACCCTGTTTGACACGGACAAAGGGATTCTGGACGACACATCTTTCAAGACAAGAGCATTTGACACCCCCTGTATTGAATGGGCGCTTTTTGTGATAAACAACCGGAACCGGGCCTTTGCTGATGCGGCAAACCCGGAATGCAATATAGACAACAAGTATGATATGGTCAGCGGTCCGGTAGCAAATGATGATTTGGTCGCTCTTTTGAATCTCTATATTGCCGGCACTATCTCTAACGCCGCATTGACCGCTGAAATGACATTCAGAAAGATGACCAGCCAAATATCATTCCACACTGAACGGATTATCGCCCATTTGACCAAGACCGGAGCTAAGTATGGATAAGCTAACCTTAAAAACTGAATCGAACAGGAAACGAAGTTTCCTACGGGAACAGCTTGCCGGAATGGTTACGGCGGAAATTATCTGGTACATTACGCAAGATTCCGGCGTGGGTGAAGCCGAAGCAATGAAGCAATTTTACGGTTCCGAAGTATTCGGCAAACTCATGGATTTTGAAACCGGGCTCTACCGCGAAAGCCCCGCCTATGTGTATGACCTTTACAATATAGAGCAGGAACATGGGCATCTGGTTCAATTGGAAGAATGATGCAAATCTTATCCTCCTGAAAAGCATTAGCCTTGTATATTTCTCCTGCCGGTTTTGTCCTATTCTTGCCCTTGGACACTTTGTTGCATAACATTCCGGAGTGCCGCATTTATCCGGCTTTGATAGCCCTTTCCGTACCCTTTGAACCAAGCCAAAACATACGTCCCTTTGGGCCGTTTGTCGATAAGTATGGTTATATGGGCGCTATCGCGCCCGTGTCATCAGCGTCAAGGCGAATCTGAACCGCCTTTTTTATGGGCCGGAAGTATTCCGGGCGCCGGGGCCTCATCCTTTTAAGCTCTTCTTCGGTTAATTCCGGGCAATCCGAATATCGACATCTTTAAACGCCTTTATCTCGGCAATCCGTTCAGGGGATAATATTTTTGAGCCGTTCATGGTACATTGCCTCCTCTCTTGGCCGGGCTTTTCGGACAGAATAAATCCTTGTCCGCTTACCTCGTTCCGTATAACATGAATACAGAACCAAAACGCCTTGTAATACCCCAATTCCCTGTATCCGTTCTTCGGTATCAGACGAATGGAAATCATCATAAACTCTAAGCTATTGGGATCATCAAAGACCGATAAGATTTCACCAAAGGCCAACCCATGCTTTTTCAGATTGATAAGGGCCTTTTCTTCATCCCACTCAAAGCGCCCGTCTGCGCTGATTATCGTTCTTCCCATGCCCCCTCACTACAATAATGTATACACAAATTTGCGGAAAAGTCAAGCCCCCCAGGGCCAGCGCCAGCATTTCGTAATTCAACCAAAACATTGAAATCTTGCCTTAAAAACGTTCCTTGGGGTCCGGCAACCAAAGGTTGCTTGGCTGGAAAAACAAGGGGCCCTCCAGAGCCCCGGATATTAATACGTGACAAGTATAATTTTATATGATATACTTTAATGTCGTTCAACCGGACCCCTTTGACCCCATTCGCCTGGAGTTTCATACCGGAAAGCTCTTTATCGGCCAGGACATCCGGGGTAAGGATGAGGAAGGGATCGAAAAGACAGACTTACGATGAGCGGGAGAACTCGGATAATAACGCTGGAATTGTCGAAACTTGACAAGGTGCTGGCGAAGTCCATAGGGGAGATGACGGCCCCGAATACTGGGCGGTTTTTTCCGGCATTTGACGGACAAGAGCAAACTCCGGACGATAAATGAAATCCTTGAGCAAGAGGAGGGAATAGCAATGGCAAGCGAAGCCGTTACTCAAGAGGAAAAAGAGCGGGCGTGGAGAATAAGCGCTGAAAAATATGAGCTTGATCTGCGGAGCCATGTGGTGCATACGATACGGCAAATTGAAGCGGCAGGCGATACCGTTTCTGAAGCCTGGAAAATTACCATGGCAATCCGGTTTCTCCGGGGTTGTGCCTATACGGTGGAGCAAGCCGCATCGATTACCTGCCTTCCTATAGAAACTGTTTCGGACATAAATGACAATTTGCTCTACCAGATTGACCGTGCAGAGCGGAGAAAAGCGCGGCAGATAGCTTATAAATTGAAATCTATGAGTATACCCATAGAGCAGATAGCCCTGGGGACGGGGCTTAATGAAGAACAGGTTAAGGAACTCTGGGCTTACTCGGATCAATGAGCGAGTTCAAGTACCAGATGGATAACCAGAGCAAGATTGGTTACGCCAAGCGGGAAGAACGCCGGAAAGGATTTTGAAGACGCCGTGCGTATGCCCATGAAGCTCTGTCCGGTCATGTCGAATGTATGAAGGACGCGCAGTTACGCATACCGGAACCAAGCGGCCTGGACGAGATAAAGAAGCATTGGGAAGATTGGAACGACTGGAAAGACAGTGAATATAC
>JAITNM010000169.1 GCA_031290475.1 Treponema sp.
AGATGCTGGAAAGCGGTAACACTTGTATAGGTAAATCTTCATCCGGCGGCGCCCAGTCCATGATCCTAGGAGCCTGTAAAGGCTAAACAGACGGGTTAAGAATAAAACCGCCAAGTCGAAGAAGTCAAATAAGTAAAAAAAATATAGAATATTAGGCCTTCTTCTTCGACTTAGGAACCGAAGGTTCCATTCGACCTTGCGGTTAAAAAATCTTCTTGTTTTATCCGGACATTTAGTCTTTACAAACTCCTAGGTAAATTTTTACAAAAATTCGGATTTTACGAAGGGACCGCGATATTGTTATAGTTATGAATCCGGTAAATTTGTTCCTGATAGTAAGTTTCATCGCCTTATTCTTGGGTATTTATGCCGCCTATAGCTCTAAAAAACTGGAAGCAAAAATCCATTGGGTCTTTGTTTTTCTCTGTGTAAATTCCGCCCTTTGGAGTTTCTCAATTTATCTCTATAACCTCCGGCTTTCGGTTTTTTACAGTTCCCTGGGTATACGTATATCGGAATTCTGCATCACCCTCATGTTTGCCCTCATTACCAGTTACATGAGCTCGGTGGTCCGCCTTAACCGCGGGTTCACCAAAATTCTTCTAAGTTTCCAGTCCCTGGCCGTGCTTTTCTTTGTCCTGGTTATCGCGGGGGATGGGTATATGGCCATAAGCGGCGCGGGGGGGAACCCGGCCCTGATCTTTATAAAAGGTCCCGCCTATTACATCGCCCTTTTTTACAGCATTCTTTCTCCCTTCTTTTTTATAATGCTCCTCTTTGCCGGGTACTCGAAAACAAAATTCAAACGGGAAAAGAAACAGGCTCTGTTTTGGATAGGCGTATTTTCGGCCTCGATTGTTTTTTTGTCCCTTAGGTTCATAGATCCCTTTATGTACGATTCCGGGCTTGGATGTTTCACCCAGTTTTTTATGCTTGTCCTGCTTTACTTTCAGGCAAGGAAATACAACCTCAGGGTTATTGATACAAAAAATGTGGTAAAATACGCATACACCTTTGCGAACACTCCGGTGTTGATCCTGAACTGCGAAGGAGAAGTTGTACTGGCAAATCCCAGTGCGGCAGCCTCTTTCGGTCCGGAGAGAGATTCTTTAAAAGGGCTTTTTATCGGAGATCTTTTCGATTTTCAGGAAGAATACAGACCCCTCCTAAAGCCGGAAACAGCGGATGAGTTCAGTCTAAACCGCGGTTCCCCGGAAGAAAACAACCGGATGGTGAAAAAGAGCGTCCTGAACGGCAGGATAAAAGGGAACAGTACAAATCCCTCCGCCCCTGAAGAGGATACGGCAGTCCAATACCGGATCGAAGTAAGTTCCATGTTTGACAAGTACCAGGAGCTCCTCTGTTCAATACTTAGTATACACGATATGACGGACAGTATTAAACTGATCCATGAACTGGAAAAGCAAAAAGAAAAGGCTGAAAAGGCAAATCACGCCAAAAGCGTCTTCCTGGCAAACACGAGCCATGAGATCCGTACCCCCATGAATGCCATCGTCGGCATGGCGGAACTTATCCTGCGGGAAGATATCTCCGACACCGCCCGGGAACAGGCGGTATGCATCAAACATGCCAGCGCGAATCTGCTTTCAATTATCAATGATATCCTTGATTTTTCAAAAATAGAATCGGGTAAATTTGAGTTACAAAGAAACAATTACTACCTTAGTTCTGTTGTTAATGATGTAATCAACATCGTAAGAATGAGGGTGCTGGAGAAACCAATCCTGTTCATCACCAAAATAGACTCGTGCCTCCCCAACATGCTCACCGGAGATGAAGTACGGGTACGCCAGATTCTGCTCAACCTCCTCTCCAATGCCATTAAGTACACCCAGGAGGGGTTTGTGGTCCTTTCCATTTCCGGAGAAGCTTCGGGCAGTGCGATAAGGCTTAGTATTACCGTAGAAGATTCCGGCATCGGCATTAAAGAGGCGGATAAGGACAAGCTCTTTAATGATTTTATCCAGGTTGATACCACCGTTAATGCGGGAATAGAAGGAACGGGCCTGGGCTTGGCCATAACAAAACAGCTTTGTACTATGATGGGAGGAAACATCACCTTTAAAAGCGAATACGGCAAGGGCTCTTCCTTTACCGCGGAGATCTCCCAAAGGATCAACTGCCCCATGGAGGAAGCAAAATCGCCCAACGACAGGCCAAAACCCTTTCCTTCCGACCGCTTCGCTTCAATTGATCAGACGAAAGGGAAGAATATCCTTTTCTACACATTAAAAGAAACTTACGGGGAATCTTACGCCTGGTCGTCAGAAAATTTAAACATTCCCTATACCCTGGCGGTGAAACAGTCGGAATTCATAGAAGCCCTGGAACAGAAAGACTTCTCCCACATTCTTGTTTCACATACGCTCTTTGATTCGGCAAAGGATATCCTTAAAAAGATGGGGGTCGGCCAAGACGGGAAAAGCATCCTGGTACGGATAAACGAGTATGGCTACGCCAATGAAGCGGAATCTTCAGAAATATATACCATCTATATTCCGGTTCATACCATGACATTGGCCAATGTGCTTAATGACAAACCCATAGGGTATGTATTCGGGGACATCAAGCCCGCAAAATTGCATTTTACCGCCCCCGAGGCCGCACTGTTACTGGTAGATGACATTGCCACCAATCTCAAGGTTGCCTGCGCCCTCATGATGCCTTACAAAATGAAGATCGATGCCGTCCAATCGGGCAAAGAAGCTATAGAAAAACTGCGGCAGAAACACTACGATATAGTTTTTATGGATCATATGATGCCCGTCATGGATGGCATTGAGACCACTATTGCCATAAGACAGATTGAATCGGAGGACGGCTACTACCAGCGGGTTCCGGTGATCGCCCTTACGGCCAACGCCGTTTCCGGGGTCCGGAATATGTTTCTGGAAGACGGTTTAAGCGATTTTCTGGCAAAGCCGATCGACATTAATCAACTGGATACAATTCTCTATAAATGGCTCCCGGGATCGAAGAAGATCCTCTGCGAAGGAGCGTCTAATCAAAAAGAACCGGAAAAAGAGACTGTTCCGGATCTGAATATGGAAAAAGGTCTTACCCAAAGCGGGGGGAGCTGGAATACCTACACGGATATTCTGGAACTGTTTTGCAATGACGAAAAACGGCTGCTCTCGGAGATCAAAAAAGATTTTGAGGGAAAGAACTTAAAGGCCTTTTCCATCCATGTACACGGCATTAAGAGCGCCTGTGCAAATGTGGGCGCCCTGGAACTTTCATCTTTCGCCAAAGCATTAGAAGACGCGGGAAAGGAAGAAAACATTAATTATATCGAAGAAAATCTTCCCTTCTTTTGTATTGAGACGGAAGCCATGATAGACAGGATCAGGAAGTATTTAAACCCGGAAGGAGCTTTTACAAATCACCGGGAAAGAGAGAATCTCCCGCTTTAATCCCCGCCCTCTCAAACCAGCCCTGGGGGACTTCCAGAGCGTACCGGGCGGAACGGCTTGACCTGAGGGTATTCAGGTCCCCGGGTTTCATATCCCGAATTTCGAGGATCTTGCCCTGGTGGCTGATAAAAGCGATTGAAAGGGGAATCAGGGTGTTCTTCATCCAGAAGGAGAGCGTCTCGTCTCTTTCAAAAACAAAGATCATCCCTTTTCCGTCGGCCAATGATTTCCGGTACATGAGCCCCTGGGCCCGTTCAGGAGCGCTTCCGGCAATTTCCGCCATAATGGTAACGTTCCCGCCCCCCTCCCGTTCAATGGTAAATTCCCGGGTCTCAAATTTTTTTATCCTGCCGTTTCCCTGGGCGCCGCAGGAAAGGGAAGCGGAGGCAATCAGAAATAAAAACAGAAAAACAGTAATTCTGTTAGAAATCATCAAGAAATTCCTGCCTTAAATATAACTCGGATGACGTCCCGGTTTCTGATTCGGCTATCACATCCGCGAAGACTTCTTTGTCGATGTACTTTACCGTCAACGGCCGCTCAATGGAAATCCGTACCGCCCTTGACTCCCACACCGCCTCCTGGGGGTTAAGGGAGACCGGTTCCCCGTATTTTTTTACAAAACTTGTATAGACCGAATAGTGGTCCACAAGGCCGGTATCAAGATTAAAGGCCATGACAAAGAGTTTCCCATCCCGGAGCTGGAAAAAAGCCCTCCTGACAAACGAAAACCCCGTGGTTTCAATAAGGCTCTGCTCCCGGTTTGGGAGAAAAGAAATGTCCCGGTCCCCCCGGAAATTAAAGAGGGCGTCCTTTTGAAGCGCCCCCTTAAGGTCCTCCGCTTCCATGCCTAAAGAAAAGCCCCGGTAGGAAGCGGGAAGTTCCGTCCCCGGAGCGTTCTCTGCATTTCCGGCAGCCCCAGGGGCGGCTACATCTTCAGACTGGGCCCAGAGGAAAGGAGAGAAGAAACACAACAGAAAAGCCAAAATGACGCTCATACTTAATTATCGGCCTCTTCGGGACGGAAAATAGATCAGAGATGAACTCTCCCGGTTTCCCGGCGGGCCTGCTCAATTTTATCCATTTTATGGTAAAACTCCGCCTGCTTGACTATTTCTATCACATCGGAAACGTTCATGTTGAAATCGGAGATCTGTATTCTGCCGTTTTGGGTCATTTTCTTGAATAAAGCGGGGCCTTCCGTTTTAGTAAGGCCTACCATGTTGAGCAATTCCCTGGGGCCGAAACTAAAACTATAGGCCCTGTGTTCATTCAGGGGGATACGCTCCTTTTCCATCTGTATGAGGAGCATATTGTAGAGCCGTCCCAGGGGATCAATGATTTTAGTATTGGCAAGCTGCTTGTAAATAAACCAGATCCGTTCCGAAAGAAGCGTGGTGAGCCGCGCCACTAATTGGGGCTGGGCCAGAACCATCGTTTCAAAATTCTGGCGGTTCACCACCATGAGTGTGGTATCTTCAAAGGCAATCGCGCAGGCCGCCCGGGGTCTTGATTCCAGCAAGGCCATCTCCCCAAAAATATCCCCCGTCTTAAGGACCGCCAGGAGTACTTCCTGATTATTTGCGATCTTGACGATCTTTACAGAACCGCTTTGGATGATAAAAAGCTCTTGCCCCGGTTCGCCTTCGGCAAAGATCATGGTATTTTTCGAAAAGGTCTGGTTAAACCCCGAGGAATCCCGTTCCAGTTTGACATTTTTGGCATGGGGGGCCAGTTTCAGCATTTTTTCCCGGGCGGAAGCCACGTTTGTCCCCTGGGGATTGTGCTTCATGTACCGGTAGTAGGCATAAAAGGCCAGGCTGTACTGACCCTGCCTGATATAGTACTCCCCTACGTCGTAAATTTGGGAGGCCCTGTCTTCTATATTATTTTTCAAAGTAAACTTGGTCAAAGCCTCGTCCAGGTAGCGCATACGCTTGGAGAACTCAAGGATGATCTTCATGGCGATAGGGGAATTGTTCTTGATCAGCTGGTCGTATTGTTCCTTCATGACCGAGATCAACACCACATCGCCGGCGGCGCGGGCAGTTTCTATGTGGCTGTGGGAGGACATGGTGGAAACAACCCCAAAAAAATCCCCTTCCTTGAGAAGTTTATCTTCCTCAACAATGTTCACCTCTTTGGAAAGCAGAACCTGTCCCTGCTTAATAATGAAGAACCGGTCCGCCCTCCGCTTGCCTTCAATAATAATATATGAACCTTGCTTAAATGAGATAAAAGATAACTGCAGTTGCTCCGGCATTACCGTTCCTTGCTTAAAACACTATTTATTGACCTATCTGTTATAAGGAAGCAAATTCTATAGTCATTGTTATTATAAAGAAGCCCTTCCGGGTTTGTCAATGTAACGGCCTGATACTATACTTGAGCTATGGATTTTACGATTAATAATGAAGAACGGGAAGCGCTTCTTGCCGATGCCCGGGAAACTATTGCCTCGGTCTTGGAAAAACGGAGCCCCCGGTACCAAAGATCCCCCGTTCCGGAAGGGACCGTTAATGCCGGGGCATCGGCCCTCTCAAAACAGTGCGGGGCCTTTGTTACCCTCCACAAGAAGGGGGATCTTCGGGGCTGTATAGGCCGGATGGCCTCCGGCGAACCGTTGGAAAAAACGGTCCGCCTCATGGCAAGGGAAGCCGCCTTTGGGGATCCCAGGTTCCCGCCCCTGGGGAAGGATGAATTTTCCGGCTGTACTATTGAAATTTCCGTTCTCTCCCCCATGGAACTCTGTTCCGATCCCCGGCAAGTCAAGGTCGGCGTCCACGGAATCCACCTGAGTTACGGCGGCCGTTCCGGGGTGCTCCTCCCCCAGGTCCCGGTGGAACAGGGCTGGAACCAGGATGAATACCTGGATTATATCTGCGTCAAGGCAGGGGTTCCGCCGAAATCCTACGAAGCTCCCGGGGCAAGGCTCAGCGTCTTTACCGCAATTGTCTTTGGGGAAGGCGAATAGTTTATGAAAAGGGCCCTTTCCTCTTTTTTTACCCCCGAAATCATGGAGAAGGCAGGTTTTATCGAAAGAAGGGGAGGGGGGGATCCCCTCATTACCGCTCTGGAATACGATTCCCGGAAAATCAAGGAAGGAAATCTCTACTTTGCCCTCCCGGGATTCCATACCGACGGCCGCCTTTTTATCCCCGAGGCGGTTGAAAAGGGGGCCGGGGCGGTTATTTACCAGGGCGAACCGCCCGCCTTTGCGGAAGGGATCGTGTATATACAGGTACGGGACTCCCGTTTTGCCCTGTCGCCCCTGGCGGACTCCTATTATGACCACCCCTCCGGGAGTCTCGGGATCATCGGGGTAACCGGTACCGAGGGAAAGAGTACCACGGTTTACCTTATCTGGCAGCTCCTTACCCTGCTGGGAGAAAAGGCGGGGTTCGTCTCCACGGTACAGTACTCCGTCGGCGGGGAAGAACGCTGGAATCCCGAACATCAAACCACCCCGGAAGCTACGGCGATCCACCGGCGGCTTGCGGAGATGCGGGATTACGGCGCCTCCTGGGCTGTGCTGGAATCCAGCTCCCACGGCCTTTCCCCCAGAACCAACCGTCTGGGAGACGTTGCCTTCGATGCGGGGGTCATGACCAATGTCGCCCACGAACACCTGGAATTCCACGGTTCCTGGGAGCAGTACCGCCACGACAAGGCCAACCTCTTCCGTTCCCTGGGCCTTTTTTCTCATACCAAGGAGATAGGGGGTAAAAAACGGGATATTCCCGCCTTCGCCGTGGCCAACGGGGATGACCGGAGCTGTTCCTACTTTGCCGCCGCCGCTTTTGGGAAAACCGGCGCTGCGGAAAAAGCGCCCCCCGGCTTTAGGACCTATACCTACAGTACACGGGGCGCCGCCGCGGATCTTAGGGTAAAGGCCGTCCGGAGCGGCGCCGGGGGCAACCGCTACCGGGTTTTGATCCGGGAAGATGACAACAGTGAGACGGAGGCCGAAATTGAGGACAGGCTCCCCGGCGCTTTTAACCCGGGGAACGTCCTGGCCGCCCTTTTGGTTACGGCAAAACTGACGGGGAAAAGAATTGCCGAACTCATCCCCCTGGTTTTGCGGCTCAAGCCCGTAAGGGGGAGGATGACCCGGGTGGACAGGGGGCAGAATTTCGAGGTCCTGGTGGACTACGCCCACACCCCTTCCTCATTTAGCGCCGTATTCCCCCCCCTTCGGGAACGGATGGATAGGGACGGGGGCAGGATCATCAGCCTCTTCGGCTCCGCGGGAGAACGGGATACGGCCAAACGGCCGGAGCAGGGCCGCATCGCCGCGGAATGTTCGGACCTGATGATCCTCACCGATGAGGACCCCCGGGGAGAAGAACCCATATTTATTTTAGAGGAAATCGCGGCGGGAATCAGGGACAACGAAAAAAAACAGTGGGTCCGGGGGGACAACCTCTTCCTTATCCCGGACCGGAGGCAGGCGATACGGAAGGCCTTTTCCCTGGCAAGAGCGGGGGATCTGGTTCTTCTGCTGGGGAAAGGCCATGAAAATTCTATTATCTACGCCAAGGGCGCCCTGGCATTCGATGAAATCACCGAAGCGGAAAAGGCACTGGAGGAACAGCGCCAGGACCCTGGGAGTCTGCCGGACTGAAGAAAAACCACTGACCTCGCGGACCGCACGAACAGGAAGATATTTCAAACAAAAAGCCTGTGCGGCCCTAGTGGTTAATCGGCCTTTTCAGCGTTCAAATAACTAAATATTACACATTCCGAAGCTGGTTCATAACACTGATAACCGCTTTGAGGTTTTCATCGGCATACTTTTGCAGGATGTCTCTTTCCTGGCCGGTAAAAAGTTCATCCGCCTTAAAAAGTTCGTAGGGCTCAATATGCAGGGCAGACGCGATTTTAACCAGAGTCAGGGGCGAAATCCAAGCCTTACCCCTTTCAATGTCACTTAAAAAATTGGTAGAAATATCAAGCTTTTCCGCCAGCGCCGTTTGTGACATATTGGCTCGTGTACGGCCCCGTTTGATATTACTGCTTAAAATACCCCTCAATTCCTGTTCATCCATGCAAAGTAAAACCTATAAAAAATAATGCCAATGGCTTGACGGTTGTTCAAACTGTTATTAGGATGATTTATCGGTATTATCGTGAATATTCTGATAAAATGAGGGTATTGGAATGAATATCATAGGCTGCCGGCGACGGACCCCATGGACGCATCCTTGGGCGCCTGCCGCATGGGCCGGGCAGGAAATGAGCGGGTTTCCCCATCGCATGGCGGTGTTGATATAAATGTCTTCATGAAAAGGAGCTTAAAAATGAAAAGAAGGGTTTTGTTTGGAGTGATTGCCTTGATGCTGGTACTCACGGGTTTAGCGGTAATCGCGGCTTGCGCGAGTACGCCTAAGGGGACGACAACGCTCAAGTTGAGCGACGACGATTACCGATCCGCGCCTAACGGTATTCTGGAGATACGGAATAGCACCAATTTTGATGTTGCTATCTTCGTCGGCAAAGTTGAACGGGGCGCGTTCATTGGCGCCATAAGGGCGCGGCAGGCAAGAAATTTCGATATTTCGAAAATACCCGGCCTGCCGGAAAAAGGCGCCTTCCTTTTCCGCGCTACCTCAATGACGGCGCTTAACCGTAAGGGGCTTGTCGGGATAACCGAAGAAGACGTGCTTTATACCGGCCTTGTCGCCTACGATCTTAACCAGCCGGACCGGAGAATATCACGGGATATTTTCGGACGTGTTGATGACGCCCAGGAAACCTTTATCTATGTCGCAAACGTTACTAAATATGTGCTACAGCTTCGTATTGACAGTTCCGACGGCGAAGTGGTCGCGGTTTTATCACCGGGGCAGCGTAACAAAAAAATCTGGATTAAAATGCAGGAAGACGGCCTGCCCTACCGGTTTTTCCCGACCTATGTGTACGTAAACCCGAATACCGGCGAGATGGACGCTTTTACCGACGAGGTAAACAAGACCGGGCCGCGTTTTGAGCCGGCCCCAAAAGGCTCGGATGTGCAGGTCATTACGTTTAATGATCCCGCGACGCTACCGGGCGGCAGGCAGTACAATATCGCCTTTGTCAGGCTGCAAAACGACACCAACGGCCTGCTGAGTTTTGAAACGGCCCAGGGTATGTACAAAAAGAACACTCGGGGAACGGTGAATACCCGGCAGGGAAATACCGATGTATACGAAATTGCCGCAGATACCGGGGATGCGGGCCGAACCTATACCAATATGGGTGTGGAGCATGACGCGGGTCATATGGTGTTTGCCCCGCCGGTAACACTCAGGCCCGGCTACGAATATACCATCGTCGTTACCAATATGAACGGAAACTACCAGTACGATTACCGGGAACTGGGAAAGAAATCCGAAGTCGAGGAAAACCGGATCAATCTGTTCAACGAATAGAGAATATGGGGAGGCTTCCGGAAGGCTTCCGGGATGCCTTCCCCGTTGGGGCGCAAGATGTGGATGCTGGTATTGACGTTTATCCTGTTCTCCTGCTCAACCCAGGCGGGACAAGTTCCCCGTGAAAACGAATTTACTTTTTCGTTAAACATCGCAAATAACACTGATTTTGACGTTTCCATTATTGACGGCGCCCGTATTATTCCCGCAAAAAGTGAAAAAAAGGTAACCCTGCCCCGCTACATGGATGAGATTGATAATGGTTACAGCCTGACCTGGCGCGTTAAGCTATTGGACAATATCTATATGAGCATACGGCAGCATGAAAATATAATCATCCGTTCCGGCGCCACAAGCGCCGCTATTGATACCGCGGATTTTTTTACCGGAGAAGCTTTTATCATCGTACAGAACAAGAGCGGCGGGACGATCAGGCTGAAACGGGATAACGCGTACGCGCTCAGGATTGAACAGCTTGAAGGAGAGCGGAAATATAGTGATGCCGGTA
>JAITNM010000293.1 GCA_031290475.1 Treponema sp.
CGCCGTGGCATTTTGTTTTGGGGGGAAGGAGGCCGTGCGGCTGCGCCATCCACCCAGGGCGGCGCGCGATACGTTGAGCGCGTCCCTGTCAGTCCATGTGGCCTGGTGTGGGGCAAGCAAAGGCCCAAGGTTACGGCAAAAGCGTCAGCCCCGGCAACCGTAAGAAACGCCTAACCTGCCACCCGGTAAATTCTTTACGTACTCCTACCAGCACGACTACCGGGTAAAGCTGTTGTCAAGCTAGGCGTAGTCGTGCGGCCACCTGACCCCTAGCGAGAAAATGCCTCAGCGCCCGCGAGTGACGTTTTTAAGCGTCCCGTTATACGCAAACCGGGAATTGCCGCGCGCGCACTACTATTGACAAATTCGTGGAAAAACAGCATTTTCGTTCTTAATGGCTATACTATCGATACAATCCCATGTGGTTTACGGCTACGCGGGGAACAGCGCCGCGGTTTTTCCACTCCAGCGGCTTGGTCACGAGGTCTGGGCGGTGAATACCGTGGAATTTTCCAATCATACCGGATACGGCGTTTGGCGGGGTAAGGTTTTGGGCGCGGATTTTGCGGCGGAACTCGTCGCGGGGCTTGAGGACAGAAAGGTACTGAACCAGTGCGGGGCCCTGCTTTCGGGCTATATGGGAGATGCCGCTGTCAGCGCGGCGGTGATAGACGCGTTGCGCACGGTCAGGCAGGCGGCCCCGGAAGCTTTGTACTGCTGCGACCCGGTGATGGGGGACGTAGGCCGGGGCTTTTACGTTAAGCCGGATATTCCCGCGATTTTCCGGGACCGGCTTGTGCCGCGCTCGGATATTACCACGCCCAATCAGTTTGAGCTTGAAGCCCTGACGGGGATGAAGACCGGTACGCTTAAGGATGCCAGAACCGCCATTGATAAGATTCACGCCATGGGGCCTAAGGTGGTACTCGTCACCAGTTACCAGGAAGAGGCCGGCGCCAGGGACGGGCCCAATCAGATCGCCATGCTCGCCTCGGACGGCTCGTCGGTGTACCGGGTCCATACCCCGATGTTTGCCTTTGCGGAGGGGATGGCCGGCTCGGGGGATGCAACCACGGCGATTTTCCTCTCCCGTTACCTGGAAACTCTGGATGTAAAACGTACCCTGGAACTTACCGCGGGCTCTATCTTCGGGATCATGAAGGCCACCTACGAGGCAGGCCGGAAGGAACTTGCCCTCATAGCGGCCCAGGCCGAGCTTGAGGCCCCCTCATCGTTCTTCCCGGCAGAAAAGCTGTAATGGCGTGTCCTTGCGGCCGAACGGCCGCGCAGCAAAACCGGGCCAGCAGGGCCAGCGCATACCCCAATGAATTGAGAATTTTCACCACGGAGCGCACCGGACCTTGGGTCCGGGACCACACGGATAAAAAGAGAATATTTCGAACAAAAAGTCTGTGGTGTCTGTGTGGTCTCGGACCAAAGGTCCGGTGGTTTTTTCTCCTGGTATGCGCTGGCCCTGACCGGGCAAGGACGGATCCTTGACGGAGCCGCCCTATCACCGGTTTATGGACTTTATTGCCCCGGACGCGGATCGAATAAAAATTCTCCACTCGCTGCTGGAAGAACTCAACCTCCCCTGCACTGTAGTCGATATTGCCGGTAACTGCCATATCTTTATGGGCTCCGCCAAGGTTACCGTAACGCTCGTAGCCCATTACGACCGGGTAAGCGGGAGCCCCGGCGCAAACGACAACAGCGCCGCTGTTTTTCAGCTTATCGAGACGGCAATAAAACTAAAGGGGACAAACGGGTGGCGCATCATCTTTACCGATGGTGAGGAGCTGGCATCCGGCGAGGGCGCCCGGGATCAGGGTTCCTACACCCTGGCAAAGGCCCTGCTCGACGCCGGCCGGGGGGACGGGCAGTTTTTTATCTTCGACGCCTGCGGTACGGGCGACACCCTGATCATCTCCACCATGACAAATCATGTGATCAGGGATGAGGAGGGCATCCAAATCGCCCGCCTCCGCCGGAAAACACAATTACTGCGAAACCATGCCCTGAAAACGGCGCACAATTTAATGATGGATAAGGTACTCCTCGCGCCGGTCCCTTTCTCGGACGACCTGGGCTTCCTCAGGGCGGGCATCACGGCGCAGACCATCACGGTCCTGCCCTCGGAAGAAGCAACCCTGCTCGCCGCCAACCTGCACAAACAGGGATTCGCCGACGCCCTGATCAAGGGAGAGGCCCAGAGTCCCCGCCTCAAGCCCCTGATCCCCGAAACCTGGAAAAATCTCAACAGCCCCCGGGATCTCGCCGAACGGCTCACCCCCCGGCACTACAAGATGGTGGTCCGCTTCGCCCGCGCGTTATGCGGGAGGTGAAGGGAGGGATTCAATTGGTTCGTGCCGGGTAAAATTCTTAATTCACGATGGTATGCGCCGGCCCTGCCGCCTTTACGGAGAGCACTTCCCCGATGAACATGCGGTGGTAGTCCTTGCCGGGGTAGCAGCTTGAGTCTATTGAGGGGTCGAGGAATTT
>JAITNM010000035.1 GCA_031290475.1 Treponema sp.
GCCGGGGTATGTTGTTCTCATAAGGTATTGGTCTCGGGTCCATACCCCTTATAACGCCCCAAGGCTCTCCCGCGAACCGGTGAGCGGGTTCTTGGGTATGGACCCTCGCCACGAATCAATACAACGTACGATATTCCCAGCAATTCTGATTTTAAACTACCGACCACACGGACAACACAGACTCTTTGTAAGAAATCACAATTTGTCCTTTACTTTTTGATTCGCAGGCGGGTCCATACCCCGGATATTGGAATTGCCGCATCCATCGCGGCCCCCCTTGATCATTTCCGTCGAATCGGCTATACATGAAATTCACCGTTTACCCGGCCGGAAGGAAAAATACGAGGAGGATTTGTATGAGCGCCAGCATCAGACTGAAAAAATTCGGGACCAAAAAACGGCCCTATTACCGTATCGTGGTTATGGATAAGCGAGCTGCCCGGGATGGGAAGGCCATTGAGGAACTGGGGTATTACCATCCAATTGAGGCCGACGAAAAACAGATCAGCTTCAACGCGGACAAAGTACGGGCCTGGGTAAAAAACGGAGCCGCGGTCAGTGACACGGTCCGGTCCCTGCTTAATAAGAAGAACTTCTCCCTTTAAAACGATTTTATTTTCACAATTTTGAAGATGTAAAAACCTCAACCCCGGTATTATACCGGGGCGGGTGTTATTTTATATAAGGAGCACTATGCAATGGAAAAAGATCTGGTTGAATATATCGTAAAGTCTCTGGTGGATGACCCTTCTTCGGTTCAGGTGAACGTTGTGGAGGGGGAGAAATCCACTATTTTGGAACTCCGGGTCGCGCCGGAGGATATCGGGAAGGTGATTGGAAAGCACGGCCGTATTGCCAAGGCGATCCGGACCGTACTTCAGGCGGCCACCGCGAAGACCGGGAAGCACACGGTCCTGGAAATTTTGGACTGAGGTTCATGAGACTAAAGTCCATGAGACTGCGGCCCCTTGCTTGAGCGGTTTACCGCAGGGCTTTTAGGCGCCCCCTTCGGCCTTAAAGGGTTTATCAAGGTCCGCTCTCTTTCGGGAGAAACGGAACACCTCCTGGCCCTGCGGCAGGCAACGGTACGGCAAGGGGACGGGCTTAAGGTCTACGAAGTAGAGGCAGTTGCCAAATCCGGCCCGGCGGTGCTCATCAAGTTCAAAGGTATCGAAACTCCTGAAGCGGCCAAATTTTTAAGCGGCGCGGAACTGATCGTGAACCGGGAAGAAGCCGCTGCCCTGGGAGAAGACGAGTACTACGCGGAGGACCTCCGGGGTATCCAGGTGGTAACCGGGGACGGAGAAATCCTGGGGACCGTAACCGGTATTGTGGAAGGGGGAGGCGGCGAACTCCTGGAAATGCTGCCCTTGTCCGGGGAGAAGCCCGTGCTTATCCCCTTCAGGAAGGAGTTTATCGGGGAGGTAAGCCCCGATAAAGGCCGGGCGGTGCTCCTCCAACGGTGGATTCTTGAATGAAGTACACGGTACTCAGCCTGTTTCCTGAGATTGCCGATTCCTTCTTTGCCGCTTCCATTATGGCCAAGGCGGTGAACCGGGGGATCCTGGCGTACCAATCGGTCAATATCCGGGACTTTGCCCGGGACAGGCATCACACCTGCGATGACGCCCCCTACGGCGGAGGCGCCGGTATGCTGATGCTCGCCGAGCCTTTGGGCCTGGCCCTGGAGTCGGTGGGGGTGCGGCGCAAACCGGCGCCTCCGGCAGCCGCCGGCGAAGGCTTGCGCCGGAAGCGGGTGATAAACTTAAGCCCCTCGGGGAGGCCTTTTAACCAGGACCTGGCCCGGGAATTGGCGCAAGAGGAGGAACTGGTACTCCTCTGCGGGCGTTATGAGGGCATAGACCAGCGGATCATCGACCTCTATGTGGACGAGGAAATTTCCGTTGGCGATTATGTCCTTTCCTCCGGGGAAGTGGCGGCCCTGGCGGTGATTGACGCCACCTACCGGCTGGTGGATTCGGTGATCAAGGCCGAATCCCTGGAGGAGGAGAGTTTTTCCGGAAATTTATTGGAGTATCCCCAGTATACACGCCCCGAAGTTTATGATACACTGAGGGTTCCTGAGATTTTACTTTCGGGGCATCACGAAAACATACGGCGCTGGCGGCTGCAAAAACAAGTGGAAAAAACCCTGGCCTTACGGCCGGATTTGATCCGCGCAGGCGAAGAAAAGGGCCTGTTTGATAAAGAGACCGCGCAGATTATCGCGGAATTGAGAGGGCAGAATGAACGAGATCAGAGCGATTGAAGCTTCCCAAATGAAGACCGAACTGGATAATTTTAAGGTAGGCGACACGGTCAAGGTCCACTTTAAAATTATTGAAGGTAAAACCGAACGGATCCAGATCTTCGAAGGTCTGGTGATTGCCATGAAGAATTCCCGGGTGGGAAAAACCTTTACGGTCAGAAAAAATTCCTACGGCGTCGGGGTTGAGCGGATATTTCCCATCCATTCCCCCCGGGTTGCCAGGGTTGAGCTTGCCCGCCCCGGTAAGGTACGCCGGGCTAAACTCTACTATATCCGGGAAAAGATCGGCAAGGCTGCCAAGATCAAAGAGCTGATCATCAGGAAAGCCCCCAAGGTGAGCGAAACTGCCCCTACCCAGGGTTAATTCCGCCGTCCTGTTTCGGTGAAACTCACCGGGCCTGATTCAAAAAGCCCGCGCTATAATTCCGGCCTTCCCGGTAAAGGGTTTGCCTCAAAGACCGGGACAATTCCTGTTTCTGTTCAGAAGGGCGGCGTCCCGGGGCAAAGCCCGGGGAAAAACGTGAACAAAACGGACCTGGGGGTAAAAAACGGCCCTATACCGGCAGCGCCCGGCAGGCTCCTAAAAGGGGGGATACCCCTTCCGGACCAGGCCGCGGATCGCCGTTCCCTTTCCCAACAAAACCTTAAAGGCCTCATCGCTTCCCTCAAGCTTCCGCAAGACGGCCTCTCCTCAAACCTGATTAACTATGCCCGTTTTTTTTCCCTGCCTCTGGAACCGGCGCTGCTCTCCCGGCTCAGGAGGGACGCCTTGACCGTAAAAGCCCTCCGAAACGGCCCGGGGCAAAGGGCTGGAAAAGCCGGTTCCCCGGAAGCCGCCGCCCTGGCAGCCGCCGCAGCCGCCGCCAAGGGGGTGGAGCTTGCCCCGGAGGCCCTGGAACGCTACGCCGCCGCGCTGGACCCGGACTGGGGGCAAAAGGACGGGACTGAACAGGAAACACCGGACCAGGGTTCCGGAGGAGAGGCGCCGGACGAAGATCTCCGCCAGGGTGAAACTGAAGAAACGCAGGCCATACTTCGGGAAATAACCGGACAGCTCCCGGGCCTTGGAACCCCAACCGGGATCCGGGGGATCGCCGAACCTCCGGTTCGCGGTTCCCTGCTTAACGGCGAGACCGAAGATCCCCTCCTTAATTTCCTGAACCGGCTGCCGGACAGGAACGGTAATTTTTGGCTGGTATTTCCTTTCAAAATTCTTTTAAAAAAAGTTGAATTCCGGGCAGCGGTTCGTTTATTATTACGTATAGATAGTGTGGGGAAAAGACAGGATAGAATCGCCATAGACGCTCTGGGAGAAAAGCGGCGCTGGTTATTTATTATGAATAACCCCGGCAGGCCGGGGGCCCTTAGCCGGGTTTTTTTGTCCCCTCCTCCGGGAGAAACGGCCCGGAAGAAACTGGAAGAGGAAATCCGGGGAACGCTGAAAACATTAGGCGGGAATATCACCGTGAATAGCGGGGAAGCGGCCTCCTTTCAGGGGTCCTTTAAGCCTTCCTTTTTTGCGGATACCGGCGTAGAAGCGGCGGCCTCCATAGACGAGGAGGTGTAAGATTCGCAAAAAGATAGCTTCAGCGATTTCTTACAATCCCGAAGAAGGGGTTCCTAAAGTGCTTGCCTCCGCTCAAGGCCGGGAAGCGGAGCAGATCATCAGAATAGCCCGGGAGGCGGGGGTCGTGGTAATGGAAGATTCAGCCCTGGCCCTTATCCTGGGAGGGGTAAAGCCCGGAGACTATGTCCCCCCCCAATGCTGGGAAACGGTAGCAAAAATATTGGCATTTATTTTTCAAAAGGAAAGCGAAGCATGATGAAAACAATCGCAGTCAGCGCTCTACGTCCTGGTTTAATATTTTCCGAACCGGTTTATATTGATGATGTGAATCTCCTGGTACCGGCCCGTATTGCGGTACGGAAGAAAGATATCCAGCAGCTTATCTCCTGGGGTATTGATACGGTGGCTACCGACGGGGAACTCATTCCCATAGGGATGGAAAAGACCTCGGGTATAGCCGCCGTAATCAGAGACGGCCAGCCTCTGTCTGCGGCAATACCCAAAACCGCCACCAACGGCCAGATCTATACCGCCGCTTCGGGAACAGCCGCCTCCGCAAAAGGGGCTCCTGTTCCGGCTCAGGGCGCCAAAAAGACCGTCAGTATCCTGGCCCTCAAAGAAGTAAAGGAAAACCAGGAAGATTACCGGATTTATGAGGATCTGATTGATAAGCTGGATAAGGTTTTTAATCTCTGTATAGCCCAAGAGCCCGTTTCCGCCCAGTCGATTAATACGATAACCAACAGCCTGCTCCAGGCGGTTCGGGAACAGCGGGGGCAGATCATCGGCTATGTTTTGGGAGGCGCCGTAGAGGGTAAAGAACTGGCCAAAAGTTCGGTCAACACCGCCATTCTGGCTGCCCGGATTGCCATGGCCCTAAAACTACCCCCCCATAAGATCATGTCCGTAATCGCCGGCTCCCTGCTTCACGACACGGGTATGCTCAGGCTGCCAAAGCTCCTGCTCGAAAAAAACGGGGCCCTTTCCGAAAAGGAACTACAGCTCATCCAGTCCCATCCCCTCTCTTCGTATAAGATCATCAAACAACTGGGTTACCCCGATGACGTGGCGATTATCGCCTATCAGCACCATGAGCGCTGGGACGGCCAGGGGTACCCCAAAAAGGCCATAGCCCAGCAAATAGACATACGGGCCCGGATCGTTGCGGTGGCCGATGCCTTTGAAGCAATGGTCAGCGAAAAGCCCTACCGCACTTCCATGGAGGGTTCCCAGGCGGTCAGGGTCCTGTACGCCGATAACGGCCGCCGCTTTGACCCTGAGGTACTGAAGGCTTTCATCAGAACCATGGGAATTTACCCCATCGGCTCCTTTGTTCTCCTCAACACCAACGCCATTGGCCGGGTCCTTTCGGTTGACGGTTCCGTGCCCCTGCGGCCGCAGCTGGAGATCCTGATCGACGACCGCAATCAGGTGTACAAGCCCGGGGAGGGTAAAATTGTGGATCTTATTCAAGACAAAGACCTGTTTATATCCCGGGCGCTGGATCCTAAAGAAATAGCCAAAAAGATTTGAACAAACCGGGCGCGGGACGGGACGGGGAAAACCGGGCCGCCGCGTTTCTGGAAAGGGCCGGGATGCGTATCCTGGTCCGTAATTTTCGTTCTTCCTTTGGAGAAGTGGATCTGGTTGCCCTGGATAGGGAGACGGTGGTTTTTGTAGAAGTAAAAAACTGGTCCGTCTATACATTCGACAGCCTTTCGTACGGCATAAATCCTAAAAAACAACGGCGTATTATAGAAACAGCTAAGTATTTTCTTTCGGTTAATCGAAAATATAATGGTATGGCCGTTAGATTTGATGTAGTTTTTATCAATTCCGATAACATTACCCATCTTGTGGCGGCATTTATGGAGTGTATATGATAACGGCGCCAAGAAAAGCTTCGCCGGTACTGGAATTTGATGCCCAATCATCCTATTCACGAATTGAAATTTTAAGAGAAAAGATCGATAATACGGATTATCTTTGTGAAGCTATTCAGCGTATTGCCCAAACGCTCAGTAACGAGATTCTGGATTTATCTCAGGGAGGATTGAACTATGAGCAGCAACGGAAGAGGAGGCAATAACCGGCGCAGGAATTTCAAGTACCAGGGCCGGGCCAGGGAAGAAACAGCGCCGGATTACGGTTCCGGCCAGGAAAGTCCCCATAATCAGGGTAAAAAAAAGACCGAAAAGTTCAAAGCCGGGGGAACGTCCCGGAATGAAGCCTCCCCGGGCACCCCCAGGCCCGCGGATCCCCGGCGGGCTAAAGGCCGGAATTGGACCCCCGATTCCGCGGAGCGGGCCAGGGACCCCCGGAATCAAGCGCCGAAAAATACCTATAATCGCCCGAAATGGCAGCCTGTCAAACTTCCCAGCACGCCCCTCCCCTCCCCGGACTGTCCAATTTGCGGTAAGCCCATCAGGGATATTTCGACTGCCTTCACCGATAAGGCTTCAGGAAGCCCCGTCCACTTTGATTGCGCGCTGGCAAAGGTATCGGAGTATGAAGCCCGGGAACAGGGGGATACAATCTCATACATCGGGGGTGGACGTTTCGGAATTGTGTACTATAATAATTCTCAGGATCTTAAAAATTTCCAAATAAAAAAGATTATTGAATGGGAAGATAAGGAAAACCGGGCGGATTGGCGAAAAAACATAGCCGACCATTTTTCCGTAACATAACTAATGGAGAATAGCAACCGGGATTTTTTATCAAGTCCCAAAATTATCGAACATTATTCTCTCCTTCAAGATATTGGCGTTTTTTCATATATTGATCAGCTTAACAGCGAGATAAAAGAATACCAGAGTCTGCTTTTCGGCGCGGCGGAAATTTTTAACCGTACCTCTATTGATGATATTATGGACGCCACGGTATGGCAAATTTCGAATCAGTACCTGCCGTCCTTTATCGCTTTTGTATGGAAACCCCTCCAAAACCGGGAGGATGTAACCATCAAGGGCTACCAAAACTACAAACTGGTGGATTTGGCCCTGAATATCAGCAATATAAGCCCCTTTGAACCGTTTTTTCATGAAAACCGGGAACCGGTACTCTACTCAGCCCTGAAAAAAATGATGGTAAATAATAATGAGGAAATAAAGATAATTTTTAATAATCTGGATGTTCTGGGTCCGGAACTGTTAATTCCTATTCTCGGCCCCTCAGGGCTCTACGGCATCATCCTGGTCGGGGCAAAAATTCTCACCGGGGCATATACTTCATCGGAGATCATCTTTCTCCGTCAGCTTATGTCCTTTGTGTCCCAGGCCATCCAGAACCATATCCACTACGAACATTCGGTTCGGGATGTCAAAACCGGCCTCTTCAACCATGGTTTTCTCACCACCCGGCTCAACGAAGAAATTTCCCGGACCAGGCGGACAGGCTTAACCGCTTCCCTGGTGGTGATCGACGTGGATAAGTTTAAGAATTTCAACGATTCCTACGGGCATTTGGCGGGCGACAGGGTATTGGAATACCTTGCCCGGACCATAAAGTCAAGCGTCCGTACCGACGATGTGCCGTCCCGGTTCGGGGGGGAGGAATTCTCCATTCTCCTTCCCAGTACGGATGGAGAAATTGCCTTAACCGTGGCGGAGCGGCTCCGTAAGTCCGTATTGGCTATGCAGGTCCCCTGGGATCCCCCCCTTCCCCAGGTTACCATCAGCCTGGGACTGGTATCCTTTAATAAAGACGAGGACGTTACATCAGACGATCTTATCCACCGGGCTGATGAGGCCCTCTACCATTCCAAGGAGACCGGCAGAAACAGGACCTCCGTATGGCAGGGACCGCTCCCCATAAAAAACGCTCAATGAGGTACGTATGATTGGTATAATCGGCGCCATGGAAGATGAGGTAACCATCCTCCGCCAGGCTATCAAAAATGTGAAGAACGAAACGGTGGGGGGATTTGAGTTCAACTCCGGCAGCCTTGAAGGTAAAGATGTGGTTTTACTGCGCTGCGGCATCAGCAAGGTAAACGCCGCGGTGGGCTGCGCCCTGCTCATCGAAAGATACCACCCCTCTCTGGTGATCAACACCGGGTCCGCCGGGGGGCTCGATCCTTCCCTGAACATCGGAGATGCCATCATTTCCGACGGCCTGGTCCAGCACGATGTGGATGTGACCGGCTTCGGGTACCTTCCGGGGCAGATCCCCCACATGCCCCAGATTTTCACCGTTCCCGGGGATCTGATCGATCTGGCGGAAAGGTCGGTGGATGAGCTCAAGAAGGAAGGGCGGCTCCCCGTTGATTTTAACCACGTACGGGGCCTCATCGGTTCCGGGGACGTATTCATGCACGAAGAGGACAAGATTCGCGCGCTCCTGGAACGTTTCCCTTCCCTTCGGGCGGTGGAAATGGAGGGGGCCGCCATTGCCCAGGCCTGCTACCTCTTTCAGATCCCCAGCCTGATCATCCGGGCGGTGTCGGACATCGCCGGAAAGGAGTCGCCGGTGACATCCGTCGAATTTCTGCCCATGGCGTCCAGGCACTCGGGGGAGATTGTACAAAGGATTGTAAAAAATATAGTATAAGGAGCGTATCATGGAAAAAATCGCAAGTTTTCAGGTAAATCATCTTTTATTAAAGCCGGGCCTCTACGTTTCCCGGAGGGATAAATTCGGGGATACTATTATCACCACCTTCGATCTCCGTTTTAAGGAGCCGAACAATGAACCGGTGATCGACATGCCCGCCCTGCATACCATCGAACACTTAGGCGCCACCTTCCTCCGTTCCCACCAGGAATGGTCTAAAAAAACGGTCTACTTCGGCCCCATGGGCTGCCGTACCGGTTTCTACGTGATCTTCCAGGGGGATCTCAGTTCCGAGGACGTCCTGCCTGTTATCCGGGAAATGCTGGACTGGTTCATTGCCTTTTCAGGTCCCATCCCCGGCGCGGCCCCGGCGGAATGCGGTAACTATTCGGAGCAGAACCTGAACATAGCCCAGTGGGAAGCCAAGCGCTACGCGGCGGTCCTGGCCAACCCAGGCAAAGACCGCCTCAACTACCCAGCCTGACGCCCCTAGCGCTGGACACGGCCGCTGGCGTCGCCGCCGGCTAGTTTTTTCACCTCGTCCAGGCTTACCAGGTTGGCGTCCCCTTCGATGCTGTGCTTCAGGGCTGAGGCCGCGACGGCAAACTCCAGGGTTTCCTGGAGGGGCCAGCCTTCCAGGAGCCCGTAAATGAGTCCGGCGCCGAAGCTGTCCCCGCCCCCGACCCGGTCCACAATATGGACGGCGTACTTTTTGGAGAAGCGGTAGTCCTTGCCGTCGTAGAGCATTGCGGCCCAGTTGTTGTCATTGGCGGAAATCGACTCCCGCAGGGTAATGGCAACCTTTATAAAGCCAAAACGATCCGCCAGCTGTTTTGCGACGCTTTTATAGCCATCATGGCTTATCCTGCCGCCGGCAATATCCGTATCCGCCGCTTTTATGCCGAAAACATCCCCGGCGTCCTCCTCGTTTGCAATACAGACATCCACATACTCCATGAGACCGGCCATAACCTGGGCCGCCTTCTCCCGGCGCCAAAGGTTCTTGCGGTAGTTAAGATCGCAGCTTACCGTAAGCCCCCTGGCTTTCGCCGCCTTGCAGGCCTCAAGGCAAATGCCGGCCACATTATCCCCCAGGGCGGGGGTGATGCCGGTAAAATGGAACCAATCCGCCCCGGGGAAAATGGCATTCCAGTCAAAGTCCGCCGGAACCGCGGCGGCAATGGAGGAGCCTGTGCGGTCGTAGATCACCTTTGAGGCCCGCTGGCTGGCGCCCTTTTCAAGAAAGTAAATACCCACCCGGCCGCCGCCCCGGGTGATAAGGGAGGTATCCACCCCAAAGCGGCGCAGAAAGTTCACCGCCCCCTGGCCAATATCGTGCCCGGGCAGCTTGGTGACAAAGGCGGCGTCCGCGCCGAAATTGGCCAGGGAAAGGGCGACGTTGGCCTCCCCCCCGCCATAGAGCGCGGTGTAGTTTTCCGCCTGCAGGAAACGGTAATAGCCCGGAGGGGCTAAACGGAGCATTATTTCACCAAAGGTAATAATCCGGCTCATCTTCTTCCTCTCTTATCTCTGGACAAGATGTGCGGCAAAGCCGCCGAAATCCTCTTCAAGGTAGATAACGATACGCCTGCCCTTGGCATCGGTTTTGGCAGTCTCCTGCCTGAATTTCCAGCCCCGGCTTTCCAGAAAAGCGATTGCCCGTTCCGTCGAATTGGTAGCAATGGCGATATGCCCCTTGACGCCGAGCCCCGGGGCCTTCATCACCTCCACCCCCTTGCCGGCAAATATGGAGGCGCTCCCCGCCTTGTATTCAAACCCGAAGGCAAGGCCGAAGAGTTTGGCCACCGAATCGGCTTCTTTTTCACCGGCGCAGTTTATTCCCACATGGACCACGGCAAACCCCAGCATGGACTGGACCGCCTCCCGGACAAGCTTCGTAATCCCCGCAAAGTCCTTGGCATCGATCAGGGCCGGGTCCACCATCCAGGAACCGCCGCAGGCAAGGATCTTGTCAAAGGCCAGATACTCGCCCAGATTCGCGGCGTTAATACCGCCGGTAGGCATAAACCTAACATTCGGATAGGGTCCTGCCAGGGCCTTGATGGCCTTAAGCCCCCCGCTCGCTTCGGCGGGGAAAAATTTAACCACATCAAGACCAAACTCCAGGGCCTTCTCTATATCTGAGGCTGATGAACAGCCGGGGGTAATGGGGATGCCCTTTTTAATCGCCGCCTCTACAATCTTGGGGTTAAAGCCCGGGGTAACGATGAATTTTGCCCCCGCAGCCGCAGCTTTATCCAACTGTTCCACGGTGAGTACCGTACCGGCGCCCACGAGCATATCCGGCAGGGCCTTTACCATAGCGCGGATACTGTCCTCCGCAGCCGCGGTACGAAAGGTGATCTCGGCGCAGCGTAGTCCGCCCTCACTTAAAGCCTTAGCCAGGGGCGCCGCGTCTTCCACCCGGTCAATTTTTATAACCGGGACTATCCCTATTTTTGCAATTTGTTCAAGCACAGCTTCCATGATTTCTCCTCAGAATGGTTTATAAAGATTAACAGAATATCCCTTCCCTTTCAATGAGGACGCTGAGGGAAGCAGCAATTCAAAGTTATAACAAAAACATCCAAGCAGCGCCTTAAAAAATCCACTTGGGGTCCTGTCGGCCGAAAAAAACACGGGTCCTCCCGGTGGTCCCGCCCGTGTTTTTTTCGCCGCCACCCCTCAAGTACGCTATTGAGGCGCCTTTTATGCCGATTAATACTATAAATTACTGTCTTTGGGGTAGGTAATCACTGAAAAACGGCAGTTGACCTGTAAAAAACTGACGGTTTTTGTAACTTTGAATTGCTATGAGGGAAGCGCCGATTCGCAAGCGGGTCCATATATGAAATTACCAAATGGCAAAAGAATTTCAATTTCCTGCCGTTCCCTGTCTATTGCGGGGCGTCTACGGTCCCTTGCGGGAAGCGGTTCTGATCGGTGCAGTTACCGGAAAGGGCTTTTTGAATGGCTTTGCCGCCTTTTGGGGGCCGTTTCCTGTCTATAGCGAGGGGCTTACTATCCCTTGCAGGGCGTTTCCTGTCCCTTACAGGGGGCTTGCTGTCTATCGAATCTGCCTTGACGTTCAAGCCTAGTCTTTTCAGTTCGTTCAGCCGGGAGTCAACGGCCTGGGCTATAGCGGTTCCCATATCGGATAAAACGCCTTCCTGAAACCGCTCGACAGCTTCATCGGTGAATGAGTTCATCGAAAACAACTGGGGGCTATCGATTTCAAGGGCAGCGGCTATCCGTTCCAGCTTTTCGGGGGAGGGAAACTTATTTTCTTGCTCAATTTGGCTTATGTAATGGGTAGATGTCGTGACCTTTTCCGCCAATTTTGCCTGTGAAAGGCCCAAAATTCGCCGTCTTTCCTTCATATTGTATGCCAATAATGCCCGCAAACTTGTCATAAGCCATTATTTTAAGCCTACCGGAAGCGGGGATATTGACAAGTTCCAATTAGTAACTATTATATATTAATTGTAATATAT